>JAIBJL010000222.1 GCA_020029545.1 Gammaproteobacteria bacterium | reverse complement strand
CGCTGTCGGAAGCAGCCCGCAGCGGTCGGCACGCCGCCGTGACCCACTCTTCGATCGCGCCACGCATCCTGATCGTTACCGATGACACGCGGCTGGCACGTGCACTGGAACATCACGTGTCGATTGTCTGGCAGGACGCCGATTGCCGAGTGTACTCGCCACGTAGCACCGGACATCTGCATTCGGCGTTCACGGCTATGGGATACGACGCCGTACTGCTCGACGATGCCGTGGATGACCATCGCGGCATGGCATGGTTCGAAAACCTGCTGCATCGTCCTGGCTTTCCGCCGATCATCTATCTGGCGCCGGCGAGTTACACCGAGGTGGCCGAAAGCCTGATCCTGCGCGGAGCGACCGATTGCCTGGTGCGCGAAAAGATCGACAACCGCAGGCTGGATGCGATGCTGCGCGGGGCCGTGCAGCGTCGACGGCAGAACATCGTGCTGCAGAGGATGAGCGCACAGGCGAATGACGACGCCCGCTTCGGTGCGGTCAGGATCGCCGGTCATCGTTTCGTGCGCCAGCTGGCAGCAGGCGGCAGCTCCATGATCTATCTCGCCGAAAGCGAACGCGCCGGCGAGATGGTGGTGCTCAAGGTGCTGCGCGAAGCCGCCGATGCCCGCGCTGCCCATGCGCAGTTCGAAGGTTTTCTGCAGGAATACGAAGTCATTTCGCGGATTCGCCATCCGAACGTGGTGCGCATTTACGACCTGGGTTTCACCGACGATCATGCCTTCATTGCCATGGAGTATTTCTCGCGTGGCGATCTGCGGGCCCGGATTGCGCAATTGGATGACGCGCAAGCGGCACTGGCCTTACTGCTGCAGATCGCGCATGCCTTACAGGTGGTGCACGAAGTCGGTGTGCTGCATCGGGATCTCAAGCCGGGCAACATCATGTTGCGCGCCGACGGTTCGCTGGCGCTGATCGACTTCGGGCTCGCACGGCAATTCAACGCAGCGGGCGAAACGACCGGCATCGGTCGGATTTTCGGCACGCCGTACTACATGAGTCCTGAGCAGGGTCATGGCCAGACGCTGGATGCGCGCAGCGACCTGTACAGTCTCGGCGTGATCTTTTACGAGATGCTCGTGCATCGCAAACCGTTCGTGGCACCCACGCCGTTGGGGGTGATTTATCAGCATGCGAATGCGCCATTGCCGGTGCTCGAAGGTGACTTGCAACGCTACCAGCCCTTGCTGAATCGCATGCTGGCGAAGGATGTGGACCAGCGTTTCGCCTCTGCGGCGGAGCTGGCCGCCGCGATCGAGTCGTTGATGCTGCCGGCCGCCTGATCGGTCGCCAGGTGAATTCGGAGTGATGATGAACGCGGTGATGCGCGAAGAATCGACGGTTACCGTGCTGCTCGCGTCCACGCCGCAGCGTTGGTACGAGGTGGCCTGCGAGCGCTGGCAGGAACTGCTGATCGACCATGCCAACTGTGAGAAAAAGGCGGCTTCGACGGCGCTGAGTTTCATCTTCACTTACCCGGAAGATTTTGCGCTCACCGAGAAACTGTCGCGGCTGGCACGCGAGGAACTGCGCCATTTCGAACAGGTGCAGAAGTTCATGCAGACGCTGCGAGTGCCGTTTAAGCGCCTGTCGCCATCGCGTTACGCGGACGGGTTGCGGCGAGCCTTGCGTGCGCACGAGCCCAATCGCCGGCTCGACCTGATGTTATGCGGCGCATTGATCGAGGCGCGGTCCTGCGAGCGGTTCCTGGGCCTCGCGCCGCGGCTCGCAGCGCCGTTGGGGGATTTCTACGCCAGCCTCGCGCAATCCGAAGCGCGGCATCGGGGCCTGTACCTCAAGCTGGCTGAGCAGCGCGCCAACGACATCGACTGGCGTGCGCGCCTGCGGCAGATCGGCGAGATCGAGGCGGAGCTCATCACCGCGCCCGATCCGCAGTTCCGGTTTCATTCGGGAACACCGGAGTAAGACGGAGATATGGATTTCCACGGAGGACACGGGGATCACGGGGTAAGAACAGATTTCAGGTACAGATTCTCGGCGTCGCTCTATCAATACTCAGGATGCGAGTCGACGTGTCATGGCGGGTATGGACCGGCTCTGTCGAATAACTTTTCCTAGATCCGACCCCGTGCTCTCCGTGACCCCCGTGGAGATCCTATCTCCTCATTCCTACCAACTCGTACCCACGCTCATTCCAGCGCAGCACGCTGCCCTGATCGTACCAATCGCCGAGCACGATGCGCGTTGCGGGCCGGTCATCGATCGTGAGGTCGTGGATCGCCGGTCGATGGGTGTGTCCATGGATCAGGCAATCGACCTTGAATCGACGCAGGGTGTCGATGACCGCCTGCCGATTGACATCCATGATATACGGCGTGGCCTTGTCGGCCGATTCGATGTGCGCCTTGCTGCCGGCGCGCATTTTTTTTGCCAGCCACTGTCGCTGCGTGAGCGACAGTCTGCGCAGTCCCCACTGCACCAGCGGATTGCGCACGATGCGTCGCAGTCGCTGATAAGCAGGGTCGTCGATACATAGCGTGTCGCCATGCATCAGCAGTACGCGCCGGCCGTACAGATCGATGACGGTACCGTCGTCGATCAGCGTCGCGCCCGTCGTTTGTTCGAAACGGCGTCCTAACAGGAAATCGCGATTGCCGTGCATGACGAAGCAGGGGACGCCGTGACTCGTCAGCGATTGCAGGGCGCTGCAGACCCGCCGTTTGTCGGCATCCGGATCGTCATCGCCAATCCAGGTCTCGAACAGATCGCCAAGGATGTAGAGACGCTGCGCCGTGCGCGCCTGGCCCGCGAGGAACTCAAGAAACTGCGCGGTAATGTCCGGCCGCGTGCCGTCCAGGTGCGTATCTGAAATAAAGAGCGTAGTCACCGCTGCGTGCACACCGATCGCAGCGTCATTTGAGTTCTTCGACCTTCTCGATCACGATGGGTTTGACGGGCACATCCGCATCGAACGGGCCGCCCTTGCCGGTCGCGACCGAGCCGATGCTGTCGACGACGTTCATGCCTTCGACGACACGTCCGAAGACCGCATAGCCCCAGCGACTGGCCTGCGGGTCGAGCGGCGGATTGTCGGCCAGGTTCAGGTAGAACTGACTATTGCCGCTGTGTGGATCGCCGGTGCGCGCCAGCCCGATCGTGCCGCGTCGATTGGAAAGACCGTTGCCGGATTCGTTCGGGATGCCGGCGCGGGGCGGTTTCTCGACGAACTTCTCATCGTAGCCGCCGCCCTGGGCCACGAAGTTGGCAATGACCCGATGAAAAATCGTGCCCTGGTAGTAGCCGTCGCGGACGTACTGCAGGAAGCTTGCGACCGTCAACGGCGCGCGCTCGGCGTTCAGTTCGATGACGAAGCTGCCCACGGAGGTCTGCACACGGACCTTTGGCGGGTTCTGTGCGTAGGCCGTGCTGCTTGCGAAGCCTGCCGACAGCAGCACTGATGCCAGAGTGAGCGTGCTGCTGAAGCGACGCAGGCGAAAGCTGATGGGTGAATGCATGATGTTGCGGATAGTAGCAAAGGGCATGGGGCCTGGGGCCTGGGTAGGAGATCCGAATTCCGCGCGTCGGCGCATACGCTGATCCGCTTCCTGCCCAGGCCCCACGCCCCAGGCCCTTTCCCCGAAGCGGGACGTTGGCAGCGCAGCTGTATAGAATGCCGCCTTTCCTTGCCGGATCGTGCGCGCGGCAGCGCAGCTTGCTCATGACATCGACTCCACTCGTCACCCGTTTTGCGCCCAGTCCATCGGGCCATCTGCATCTGGGCAATGCCCGCACGGCATTGCTTAGCTACTTGGCGGCGCGCAAGACGGGCGGGCGTTTCATTCTGCGAGTCGAGGATACCGACGAGAGCCGCAGCAACGATGTATTCATGCAGTCGCTGTTCGACAATCTGCGCTGGCTGGGCCTGGACTGGGACGAAGGACCGGATGTCGGTGGACCGCAGGCACCTTATCGCCAGCAGCAGCGTCGCGCGATCTACGAGGGCTGGCTGGCGAAGCTGGACGCAGCCGGGCTGACCTATCCCTGTTACTGCTCGCCGGCCGAACTGAGTCTGTCGCGCAAGCGCCAACTCGCAGCAGGCAAGCCGCCGCGATACGCGGGTACCTGCCGCGAACTCAACGCCGCACAGCAGGCGGACCGGGTTGCGCGCGGCTTGCCGGCCGCGCTGCGTTTTCGTGTGCCGACGGCGCAGACCGTCAGCTTCGACGATGTCGTGCACGGCTCGCAGAGTTTCGCAACCGACGATATCGGAGACTTCATCATCCGTCGTACCGATGGCAGCACGGCATTCTTTTTCTCGAACGCGATCGACGATGCCTTGATGGGCGTGACGCTGGTGCTGCGCGGCGACGATCATCTGACGAACACGCCGCGGCAATTGCTCATTCTCCAGGCGCTGCAGTTGCCGGCGCCGCGGTACGCGCATGTGGCGTTGCTGATCGGCATGGACGGTGCGAAGTTGTCGAAGCGCGAAGGGGCAATGAGCCTCGGTGATCTGCGTGCCCTGGGTTACCTGCCAGGCGCAGTGCGCAATCACCTGGTGCGGCTCGGTCATAGTTGCGTCACCGACGGCTGGCTGGACGACGCGGCCATGCTGGCGGATTTCGATCTGGCGCGTCTGGGCCGTGCGGCCGCGCGCTTTGACGAGGCACAGCTGCTGCACTGGCAGAAAGAGGCGGTGGCGCACTTGTCGGATGAGGCATTCCGCGACTGGATCGCCGAGCACTTGCCCTCGGGATTGACCGGCTCGCAGCTCGCCACGTTCGCCGCCGCTGTGCGACCGAACATCGTGTTCCCGCGCGATGCCATGCAATGGGTCGCCGTAGTGTTTGGCGAGCCGACGGCGCTGGCACCTGAAGCAGCAGACGCCATCAAAGAAGCGGGCGCAGATTTCTTCGCCAGCGCCGTCCAGGTCTTTGAGCGCGGCCTGGATTTCCGGCAGACCGTGCGCGAAATCGGGCAGGCGACGCTGCGCAAGGGGCCGGGCCTGTACATGCCGTTGCGCGCCGCGATCACCGGCGAGACGCACGGGCCTGAACTCGCGCCCTTGCTCACGCTGATTCCGGCAGCGGAAATTACCGCGCGTCTGTCGCGGGCTCAACAACTCGCGAGTGCCTGACTGCGCATGCTGCAGATTCACAACACCTTGACCGGCCGTAAGGAAACGTTCGAACCGCTGACGCCCGGCGTCGTGCGCATGTATGTGTGCGGCGATACGGTTTACGACTTCTGCCATATCGGCCATGCGCGCTCGAAGATTGCGTTCGATGTGGCGCGCCGCTATCTGCAGTATCGGGGCTTCAAGGTCACGTTCGTCCGCAATATCACCGATATCGACGACAACATTATCCAGCGTGCCGCCCGGAACGGCGAATCGGTGCAATCGCTGACCGACCGGTTCACGCGCGCCATGCATGAAGACTACGCAAACCTCGGCGTCATGCCCCCCGATCATGAGCCAAAGGCAACAGCGCACATTCCCGGCATCATCGCGATGACGCAGACGCTCATCGCGAAGGATTACGCGTACCTGGCGACCAATGGGGATGTCATGTATTCGGTGGCCAAGTTTGCGGACTACGGCAAACTCTCCGGCAAGCAGATCGACGAGCTGCGCTCAGGTGCGCGCGTCGCGGTGGACGAAGCCAAGCGCGATCCGGTCGACTTCGTGCTGTGGAAGCGCGCCAAACCCGGCGAACCGTCGTGGCCGTCGCCGTGGGGCGAGGGCCGGCCGGGCTGGCATATCGAATGCTCGGCCATGTCGTTCGATATTCTCGGTTCGCGGTTCGATATTCACGGTGGCGGTGCCGACCTGATGTTCCCGCATCACGAGAACGAGATCGCACAGTCGTGCGCCGCGACCGGCGACAGCTTTGCGAAGTACTGGATGCATAACGGCTTCGTCAACGTCGACAATGAAAAGATGTCGAAGTCGTTGAATAACTTCTTCCGTATTCGCGATGTGCTGGCGTCGGGGCATGTGCGCGATCCCGAAGTGCTGCGCTTTTTCCTGTTGGCCAGTCATTATCGGGGTCCGATCAATTACTCGCTGGTCCAGATCGAACAGGCCGATGCGGCTCTGAGCCGTCTCTATAACGCGCTGCGAGACGTGGAGCCGTCAACGCAGGTGGTCCCGGGTACGGCGACGCGACAGTTCGAAGAGGCCATGGACGACGATTTCAATACGCCGGACGCGCTTGCGGCGCTGCAATCGCTGGCGACGGAATTGAATCGCGCGAAACACGCCGGCGATGTGGAGCTGGCATCGACACTCGCCGCCGAGTTGCTGCGGCTGGCGGGCACGCTGGGTGTGCTGCGCCTGTCGCCGATGACCTTTCTGCAGAAGGCGGCAGCCACCGGCTCTGCAGAATCTGCAGCGGGCCAGTTGTCGGAGGCGATGATCGCCGACCTGATTGCACAGCGGGTGGCGGCCCGACAAGCACGCGATTTCAAGGAATCGGACCGTATCCGCAAACTTTTGACCGACGGGGGCGTAATTCTCGAAGACCAGCCAGGTGGCGTCACCGTCTGGCGCAGACAGTAGCGCGCCGCGCAGCTTGCAGGGCGGCCATGCGAGCGAGCTTTTTGCACACAAAATTGACGCTATCCCATGTGCTCCGTATCATTCGCCGTCCCGCGCGCGGTAGGTTCTCCTACTGTGGTCAAATTGGCAGCGGTTCGGTTGACTGAATGCTGGCGGGGCGTAGCGCAGTCTGGTAGCGCATCTGCTTTGGGAGCAGAGGGTCGGGGGTTCGAATCCCTCCGCCCCGACCATTACTTCACAACCGACTTGCGGACGGATACATGCGCCCGTAGCTCAGCTGGATAGAGCACCGGCCTTCTAAGCCGGGGGTCGCAGGTTCGAGCCCTGCCGGGCGCGCCATCGGTGCGCTGGAGGGTGGGGCAGACGCTGCGAATATCCGGCCGGCTGAAGCCGTTGTGGGTTTCAGCCCTCGATTTGTCTCGATGGTGGACGTAGCTCAGCTGGTAGAGCCCCGGATTGTGATTCCGGCCGTCGTGGGTTCGAGTCCCATCGTCCACCCCACTTTTCCACGCAGAGCGCAGCAGACTAGCAACCGCCTCTGCGTTCGCAGTCACGAAATCAACGGACTTGAATCCGGCCGGTCGGTGTTTTCGCCTCATGACTATGCTTTCATTCCGTGCGCTGCGGATTCATGACGAAGGCGGTCAGTCCAGGCCGCGATACGAAACGCTGACGCTCGATGACCTCTCGCCCGGCGAGGTCGTCATCCGGGTGCGCTATTCCGATATCAACTACAAGGACGCGCTCGCCGTCACCGGCGCGGGCAAGATTCTGCGCAGGTTCCCGCTCGTTCCCGGGATCGATCTGGCGGGAGAAGTCGTGAGTGCGAGTGACGGCTCGGTCGCGGCCGGTGCCCGTGTGGTGGTGATGGGCTGCGGACTCAGCGAGACTCACGATGGCGGCTACGCTGAATACGCGCGCGTACGCAGTGATTGGGTGATTCCACTGCCCGCCGGTCTGGATGAATGGGAGGCGATGGCGCTCGGCACCGCAGGATTCACCGCCGGGTTCGCGATTCATCGCATGGAGCAGAACAGACAACGCCCGGAACAGGGGAAAATTCTCGTCACCGGCGCGACCGGCGGCGTCGGCAGCATTGCGATCCAGATGCTGGCGAAACGCGGCTACGAGGTCGTCGCGTTGACAGGTAAACGCGACGCTGCAGGCTATCTCAAAGCACTAGGCGCCAAGCGCGTGCTGTTCCGCGATGAACTGCACCTGGGTACGCGGCCGCTCGAAGCCGCACAGTGGGCCGGTGCGATCGACAGCCTCGGTGGTGATGTGCTCGCCTGGCTGACCCGCACGGTTGCACCCTGGGGCAATATCGCTTCCCTCGGCCTCGCCAGTAGTGCAGAGCTGAAAACGACGGTCATGCCATTCATCCTGCGCGGCGTGAGTCTGCTCGGCATCAACTCCACCCAGAATCCACGCGACGAGCGCAACGCCATTTGGCAACGGCTGGCGACGGATTTGAAACCGCATGATCTACGCTCGATCGTCACGCGCACAGTGAAGCTCGACGAGTTGGTCTTGGTGTGCGACGACTAC
>JAIBJL010000546.1 GCA_020029545.1 Gammaproteobacteria bacterium | reverse complement strand
ACTAACAGCGTACGCCTCCGGTGGAGGCCGCCTTGCAGTGAGGCTTGGAGATAGCTCTGCTGGTGATGCTTGGTCACAGCAAGAGTTGTTCCGTGCCTATGTCTGGAGATAGCGGGAAGCGGCGCTACGACATCATCGCGGAGACGCGGCGGGTCTGGAGCCTGGCTGAGAAGCGAGCCATGGTCGCGGAAGCATCGGTGCCGGGCGTAAACGTGTCGGCGATCGCTCGGCGGCACGGCATGAAGCCAAGCCTGCTGTTTCGCTGGAAGAACCAGTTCGCGGACGCAACCGGCGGCAGCGTCGAGCCGGCGAAGTATGTAGACAGCGCAAGCCCGTCATTCGTGCCTGTCGCTCTGCTTGCCCCCACTGCGGCGTCGGCTCAGGCCGCGAGCGGTGCGCAGCCGCTCGGGACCATCGAGATCGACTTGGGCAATGGTCGCCGCGTTCGGGTCGGCGGCGGCGTCGACGTGGGTCTGCTGAAGCGCATCATCGATGTGCTGGAGGGTCGATGATCCCAGTTCCGACCGGTGTGCGGGTGTGGCTGGCGACGGGGCACACCGACATGAGGAAGGGCTTTCCGGGCTTGGCGCTGCTGGTGCAGGAGCAGCTCAAGAGCGATCCGCACGGCGGTCACCTTTTTGTCTTCCGGGGCCGCAGAGGGGACCTGATCAAGGTGATTTGGCACGACGGCCAGGGTGCGTGCCTGTTCTCCAAGCGGCTCGAACGGGGACGCTTCATTTGGCCGACACCGAGCGAGGGAGCGGTGACGATCTCCCCGGCGCAGCTCGGCTACATGCTGGAAGGCATCGACTGGCGCGCACCGCAGCACACGTGGCGGCCGCAGGTCGCGGGATGAGCGCGTAGCGCGAGCGTCGGCGCGGCGTCCGGTGTGGCACCGGCGACTCGTCCTCAGGATTATTATCTCGACGCTGATCGAGGCGAGCGCGAAGCAGCTATTGTGGCTCGCGCATGACGCTCGATCCTGCGCAGCTCCCCGATGATGTCGTCTCGCTGAAGGCGATGCTGATCGCTGCGAACAAGTGGGCTCTGGACGCCGAGGCCCGGACCAAGGATCTCGACGCCGAGATCGAGAACCTGAAGCTCACCATCGCCAAGCTGCAGCACGACAAGTTCGGCCCGTCCTCCGAGCGCGGCGCGCGGCTGCTCGACCAGCTGGAGCTGCAGCTCGGCGAGCTGGTGGAGAGCGTCGCGCAGACCGCGGCGGCCGAGCAGATCGCCGCAGGGCAGCAGCCGGCGCACCAGAACGGCGAGCAAACTGCGAGCCCCAAGGCTCCACGTCGCAAGCCCGCACGCCGTCCGCTGCCTGAGAACCTGCCGCGCGAGCGTCGCGTCGAGCCCTCGCCCACAGTGTGCCCGTGTTGTGGCGGCCGGCTGCGCAAGCTCGGCGAGGACATCACCGAGACGCTGGAGCGCGTGCCGGCGCAGTGGAAGGTGATCCAGCACGTGCGCGAGAAGCTGACATGCCGGACATGCGAATCGATCACGCAGCCGCCAGCGCCGTCGCATCCGATCGCACGTGGACGCGCGGGCCCGCAGCTGCTTGCCGAAGTCCTGTTCGGCAAGTACGGCGCGCACCTGCCGCTCAACCGGCAGAGCGACATCTACGCGCGCGAGGGTGTGGATCTCGATGTGTCGACGCTGGCCGATTGGGTCGGCGCGTCGGCCGCGACGCTGATGCCGCTGCGCGACGCAATCGAGGCGCACGTGCACGCCATCGATGAAGACCATGGCTCCGCCATGCGGCGCATTCACGTCGATGACACGACGGTGCCCGTGCTGGCCAAAGGCAAGTGCCGCACGGGCCGCGTGTGGTGCCACGTTCGTGACGATCGGCCGTTTGGCGGCAAGGCGGCGCCGGCAGTGGTGCTCTATTACTCGCCGACCCGCGAGGGTGAGCACCCGCAACGGCAGCTCGCCCACTATACCGGCATCATGCAGGTCGACGCCTACTCGGGTTACAACGCGCTCTATGTCGAAGGCCGCCAACCCGGCCCGATCATCGAGGCGGCGTGCTGGGCGCATGGCCGGCGCAAGCTGTACGAGCTGGCGCGCTTGCGGAAGATGCCGGTCGCGATCGAGGCGGTGCGCCGCATCGACGAGCTGTTCGCGATCGAGCGCGAGATCAATGGCCTCGCACCGGACCGGCGTCTCGCCATCCGTCGCGAGCGATCCAAGCCGCTGGTTGAAGATCTCGAGCGCTGGCTGCGTGCGGAGCGTCGCAAGCTCTCCGCGAAGAACCCGCTGGCCAAGGCGATGGCCTACAGCCTCAACCGCTGGCAGGCGTTCACGCGCTTCCTCGACGACGGCCGCATCTGCATGTCGAACAACGCGGCGGAGCGCGCCGTGCGTGGTATCGCGGTCGGAAGACGAAACTGGACCTTCTGCGGCTCCGACTCGGGCGGACGTCGGGTGGCGGTGATGTACACGCTGATTGAAACTGCACGCCTCAACGACGTCGATCCGAAGGCGTGGCTCGCCGATGTGCTGAACCGTATCGCCGACCACCCAGCAAGCCGAATCGACGAGCTGCTACCGTGGCGATGGAAGGCGGCACGTGAACAGAATACGCAGGCCGCCTGATTGCCGCAGCAAGGCACCAACACGCCCGATCAGGCGCAGCTACCCTGCGGTCTTGGCCGGATGCTTACCTGGATGCTATAGTTTTTTCATATGCAGCAGGGGGACGATGGCAATCTGCGAGAGATTGCAAAGGGAAATTTGTACGCATGGAAAGAATCCGGCGTCGTCAAGACGCTCAAGTATTATTCGGCAGAGGATACGGAAGTCTGTGCTCCGTGCAGGCAGCATCACGGCACCATCGTAACGATTGCTGACGGACGGATTGGCGAAAATCTACCGCCGATGGCTGCGTGCGTGAATGACCGATGTCGCTGCTACTTCAGGCCGTAAGATGTGTCGTTGCAGTAACCGCCTTACGGAA
>JAIBJL010000221.1 GCA_020029545.1 Gammaproteobacteria bacterium | reverse complement strand
CCGGATGATCGCCTCGGTCGCCGCCACGCCGTGCACCATCTCGTGCAAGCTGATGGGGTAGGGCGCGCCCCCCGAAGCGGCGATGGCGAAGGCTTCAAGCTCCGCGCGGTTGACGTCGAAGACATCCACCGCCAGCTCCTCCGCATCCCCCTTCACGGGCTGAAGCAGATAGGTGCCGAACAGTCCAGCGCGCCGCTGATGCGATGACTGGCCGGCGATATGCACGGTCCCGCTGAGCAGGGCCGTCGCCTGCGAGCCGTAAACCTGGAACCTGAAGGTTCCCGCCGTGGCCATCATGGTGCCGAGGTAGGCGCTCATGCCCGCTCGCATGCGCAACAGCACGTTGGTCGTGTCGTCGTTGTCATTCGGGACCACCCGCCGGAAGCTCTGGCAGAAGACGCTGTCGATCTCTCCAAACAGATCGATGAACCCGTCTACCGCATGAATCCCCATCGGCATCAGGCCGCCGAGCGGGGCGTCGGTCCTGTTCGCACGCCACGCCTCCGTGCTCATGCTCAACCCGTTCGGGCCGCTCATCGTGCATTCGGCATGCAGGATCACGCCCAGCTCGCCGCGGGCGATCCGCGCTTTCAGATCGCGCCATGATGGGTGAAAGCGCCGATTGAATCCCAGGCCCAGCGAAACGCCGGCGGATGTGACGGCGGCCACCGCAGCGTCTGCCTCCGACTTGGTCATGACGAGCGGCTTCTCGCAGAAGACATGCTTGCGCGCGGCGGCTGCCTTGGCGATTTGGATCGCATGCGCGGTCGGCGGTGTCGCCAGCACGACCGCGTCGATCTGTGGATCGGCCAGCAGCTCATCCAGCGATGGGTACAATTTGAGACCGTGGCTGGCGCAGAAGTCGCGGTTCGATTGCGAGCCCGAGCGCGTGAATGCCCCGGTGAATGTGATGTGCGGACTGCCCTTCACGGCATCGACAAGCGTGCCGCCCCACCAGCCCAGGCCAAGTATCGCCGCACGAACCATATTGCTGTTCTTAATAGTGAAAAAGGAAAAACTATCGACAAAGAGATCATCTTTACGCAAGCTGCCACGAATATATTACCCGCCGGGACTAGAGCACATTTTATGAATCTCGGCGGTCGCCTCGGCCATCTCACCTATTCCACCCTGGTCCATCCCGGTGATACCTGGCCGGAGATGTGGGAGAGCCTGACCACTTACGTGCCACGGGTAAAGGTGCGGGTGTGTCCCGATCGGCGGTTTGGAGTTTCGCTGCGCCTGTCCGCCGCATCCGCTCAGACGCTCACCGCTAGCCCCGCTGAGCGCGCCAAGCTGAAACGCTTTCTCGACGACAACGACCTCTATCTCTACACGGTCAACGCCTTCCCCTACGGCCCCTTCAAGAACCAGATCGTCAAGGAGCAGGTTTACGAGCCCGACTGGCGCTCGCGGGAGCGCATACTCTATACGCAGCAGGTGGCCGAGATCCTGGCCGAGGTTTGCCCACCCGATGTTGCTCCCTCGATCCAGAGCCCGCCGCTCGGCTTCAAACCGCGGGTGACCGGTCCGGAGGTGGTCGAATCCTACGCCGCCAACCTGCGCGAGATGGCTGTCTTCCTGCATAGGTTGAAGGCGCGCACGGGGCGCACGGTGACGCTGGCCGTCGAGCCCGAACCGGCATGCTTCCTCGAAACAACCGCCGAGACCGTCGCCTTCTTCACCCAGGTGCTGCGGTCGGATCGCTCGATTCAGGCACTCGTCGACCAGTTGGGTACTTCAGTCGAAGCAGCGCGGGCGATCCTCAAGCGTCACATCGGGACGGTCTATGACATCTGCCACCAGGCGGTGGAATTCGAGGACATCACCGCCTCGCTGCAGAGCCTTGTCGACAACGATATCCCTGTGTTCAAGCTGCAGGAGGCCGCTGCGGTCCGCATTCCAGAGGTGACGCAAGCGGCGGTGGAGGCGCTGCGCGAATACGCCGACACCGTCTACCTGACCCAGACCATCGAGCGGCGCAACGGCCGGCTCACCCGATTCCTGAACCTCGAAGACGCTTTCGCCGCCTATGAAGCCGATCCCGGTCCAGGCCGGGAATGGCGCATCCACTTCCACGTGCCGGTGTTCCTCACCGACCTCGGCGACCACTTCAAGACCACGCGCTTCGCCATCGAGGAGGCGCTAGCCTTCCATAAGAAGCATCCGCTTTCGGCGCAGCTGGAAATCGAAACTTACACCTGGGATGTGCTGCCCGACCATTTGAAGGTCGGCGACATCGTCGACTACGTGGTCCAGGAACTGGACTGGGTGAAGCACGAGTTGTTCAAAGCAGCCGCTCCCGCCTGACGCACGCAATGCTTAGGCCACGATCTTCTGCGGCGAGAACATCTGGAAGAAGGCTTCGTTGCTTTCACCCGGCAGCCGCTTGTCCTGGTGGGACTTGTTCAGGCAGTGGATGTCGAGTTCCTTATTCAAAATAGGCGGCGGCGGCGCGATCGGACCAGGCGTCCATGTCCGCCCCTTCGCTGACGTTGTAGACAGACACAGGGTAGTCGGCGTCGAACAGATCGGTATCGGAGAAGGTTTCGAAACGATAGCCGCTCGGGCAACGCCAGACGTCGAAGACATGGCTGCCCTTGATGTGGCGCCCGACGCCCCAGACCAGCTTGTGGCCTTTGCGTTCCAGCCAGCGATGCGACCTGAACTGCACCGCCGAGTTCTGCACTTCGAAGGAAAGGTGGTGCAAGTCGCTCTTGCCGAAGGCGAACATCGCCACTGTGTGGTGATCGACGAACTCCTTGCCGCGATTGATGCGGTAGAAGCCGCCGATCATGTTGCTCGGTTGTCCGACCCACATCTGATCGCTGGGTAAGAGCCCCAGGACTTCGCGATACCAGGCATCGCAGGCTGCGAAGTTGCGTACGAACAGGCCGATGTGGCCCAGTCTGAACAGGGCTGGCGGTGCCAATTCCGGCAGCACCTGGGGCACTCCCTTGCGGGGTTGGTTGTTGCCGCCCTGGTTGAAGATCATGGGATCGGGCAGGGGGTCGGGTTTGCGCTCGGCGACACCGTAGACGAGGTGCACCGGAATGCCTTCCGGATCGGTCAACTGGACGGCCTCGCCGCCGCCTGGGCCGCTGAGTGCCAACCGGGTGCCGCTGTACTGCGAGATGGCGCGCTGGAGATCTTCACGACTGTCGACGCCGAAAGCCAAACCGGCCAGTGACGAGGTGTCCGCGCTTTCCAGCACCACGTGATAGGCCGCCGACCCGGCGCCGCGGAGGTAAACCTTGCCATCGCTCGAACGGCCGGCCTCGACCAACCCGAAGTCGCTGGTGAATGCCAATGTGCCGGGCAGATCCCGCGCCTTCAAATGCACATGGTGGAGCCCGGTGAGAGCCATGAACGTACCTCCTTTGCTTTCGATCCCGCCGCGGTCGAACGACGCTTGCAATTTCGCTGGGCTCAAGCATAGTCGGCGCTGATTCGATTTGCACAAGTGATCAAGAGGAAGCGTAATGCAAGCAGGCGGCAACACAGCCAGGAGCGCGCCATCGCGCGCGGGTAAAAAACAAGGCTTTACCGTCATAGCTGGAGCGTTCCTGCCGATTCTGGCCATTGTGTCGATGCTTCCTGCGGTGCCGATGATGATCGATCATTTCGCCGAAGAGCCGACCGCCGGTTGGAAGGTGCCCGCGCTGGTCTCGGCCCCTGGCTTGGCCATAGCGATCCTGTCGTTGTTCGCCGGAATGCTCATCGACAGGTTCGGCCGCCGCAAGCTGCTGCTGGCTGCTACCGCCCTTTACGGGCTGATCGGCGCGGCGCCCTTCCTGCTCGAAAACATCAATGCGGTCTATGCGTTCCGATTGGCGTTGGGGGTGACCGAGGCGGTGATGATCACCACGCTCAACACGCTTCTGGCCGACTACTGGGACGAAGGTCCGCGTCGCAAGTGGTTGGGGCTTCAGGCCATGCTCGGGCCATTTCTCGCTGCAGGAGTGATCGTCACGTCGGGGTATGTGACCGAATGGCGGTGGAACGGCATCTTTCTGGTCTATCTGGTGGCGCTGCCGATTTTCCTGGCGATGTGGGCTTGGCTTTACGAGCCTGAGCGTCAGGCAGCGCGCACCCTCGTCTCGACGGAAATGGCCAAGACGCCCTTTCCTTTCAGATCGGTACTGCAGATTGGCGTGGTGACGCTCTTCGCCTCGACGCTCTACTACGCTTTCACCATCAACGGTGGTCTGGTCTTCCGCGAAGTCGGCATCCATTCGTCGGCCGAGCTTGGCCGCCTCACCGCCATCCCCAGCCTCTTCATCGTTGTGGGTGGTGCTTTGTTCATGCTGATCGGCAAATGGCCCCATCAGGTCCAGCTCGCGACGTGTCTGGCGATCATTGGCGGGGGGATTGTCGCTATCGGGTTGGCACCCGACTGGCGCTGGATGGTCGGCGCCCTGATGGGGCAGCAGGTCGGCGCGGGCATGGTGATACCGACCCTGATCGCCTGGACGCAAACCAAATTGCCGTTCGAGCATCGCGGGCGGGGCATGGGAGTGTGGACGGCCTGTTTCTTCGTCGGCCAGTTCTTCAGTCCGTTCGTCGTCACCCTGCTGCGTGGCCAGATGCCCACTATGCAGGCGACGTTCGTGGTTATCGGCGTCGCTGGCGTAGTTGGAGGACTCGGTATCCTGCTGCTGTTGCGTGACCATAGCCCGCAGAGCATGCGTGCCGCGGCCGCCGATTAGGCGTCTCCTTCGTGGGCTTGGGGGCCGACTGCTGGATCAGCGTGGGATCGGCGTCAACTCGGCGATCTCGGAGTCGATGATGTGAAAGGTCAGTGACCAGCTGAGCGGGAGGCTCAACTCAGGAAACATCGGCTCCCGTTGCGGACATTGCCTGCGGAAGTCCCGCAGGCTGACTACGCGCTTAAACTGCCGTGTGCTTAGCCAGTCTCGTTGGCTTGCAGACCCTTCAGGTAGCCGTCATTGAGGAAGGTCCCGAATGGAATGAACGCTGCGAACGTGGTGCGCAACCAGCCCACCAGTCCCGCTTCACTGCCTCGAAGTGCAGCTGCCATCACCGCGATATAGATCAGAAAGGCAACGCCATGGGTCATGCCCACCGGCGGCACCAGCGTGGGGTTGCCGAGCCAGTACTTGACGGGCATGGCGATCAGGAACAGAGCGAGTGCGGTGATACCTTCGAACAGCGCGACAGCGCGGAAAATGCGGATCATGCGTCGGTGAAGCTCTAGAGTGGGACTGCCGGAGAGCGAGTCTAGCAGGACGGGACGACACACAACTAAGTACGCTGTCGAGCATGCCATTGTCGCGAATTGGAGTTGCGCAGTTCGCCAGCACAACAACTGCGGAGGAATCGTGATGAGCCAGTATCAGAACATCCACGTCGAAATCGAGGCCGACGTCGCCACGATAACGCTCTCGCGCCCCGAGCGGTTGAACGCCATCGTCCCGGCGATGTCGGACGAACTGAACCAGGCGCTCGATTCATTGCAGGCCGCGCGCTGCATTTTGCTGACCGGGGCAGGTCGCGCCTTCTGCTCAGGTGCCGATCTGGCGGCACTCGCGGCCTCGGCAAATGTTTCGATGACGCCCGGTGAGGCTACTTACCGCCTGTTGGCGACGTTCTACAACCCATTATTTCTGCGCCTCTCGCGTTTGCCGATTCCGATCGTCGTCGCGGTCAATGGGCCGGCGGTTGGGATCGGCTGCAGCCTCGCGCTCATGGGCGACTTCGTCATCATGAGCGACTCGGCTTATCTCCTCGAGGCATTCGTGAACATGGGGTTGGTGCCTGATGGTGGCGCAAGCTGGCTGCTGCCGCGCATCGTCGGCAAGGCCCGCGCGACGCAGATGATGATGCTGGGAGAGCGGATCGGTTCGGCAAAGGCTGTCGATTGGGGTCTCGTCTACAAGCGGGTGCCGGATGACATGCTGATGGTGGAGGCGCGGTCGTTGGCGGTGCGGTTGGCGAATGGACCCACCTTCACGATGGGCCTGATACGGCAGGGAATCGCCGCCGCGTTGGAGACGGACTTCGCCGGCGCGTTGGCTATCGAGGCAGACAGTCAGCGCCGTGCCGCCAATAGCACCGACGCGATGCAGGCCAGCGCTGCCTTTCTCGAGAAGCGAAAAGTCGTCTTCATCGGGCGATGAACCAGTCCTGCAAGGTCCGGGCGAAGGCGACATCCGATCACGCGCTTCTGTAGGAAGGGCTGTGGTCGAAGGGTGTCAGTAGCGACCGCCGCTGATGTGCAATAAGTCGCCGCTGATGTACGAGGCGCGCTCCGAGGCGAGGAAGGCGATCGCGTCGGCCACATCGTCTGGATGGCCGATGCGCGGCACGGGAGTGTTCTTGGCCGCGGCGTCGCGAATCTTTTCGTAGTGGAACAGGCGACGCACGGTCTCGGTGTCGATGATGCCGGGCGCGACGGCATTCACGGTGATGCCGAAGCGTGCGTTCTCCAGCGACAGGGCGCGGGTGAAGCCGATCAGTCCCGCTTTGGCTGCCGAGTAGTTCGCTTGGCCAGGATTGCCCAGATGCGCGCGTGACGACACATTGATGATCCGTCCCCAGCCCTGCTCGGTCATTCCCGGCAATACCGCGCGGGTGCACAGGAACGCGCCTTTCAAGATCACATCGACGACCGAATCCCAGGCGTCCAGTCCCATCTTGGCGATGCGCATGTCGCGCGTGAAGCCCGCGTTGTTCACCAGGATGTGTACGCCGCCGAACGTCTGCCGGGTACGCTCGACCATCGCCGCCACCGATGCTTCGTCGGTGACGTCGACTCGCAGTCCCGCCGCGCGCAGCCCGCTCGCCGTCAGTGCTGTCGCTTGCGCGTGCGCACCGCTTTCATCGATATCGGCGATGACGACGCTGGCGCCCTCGGCGGCCAGGCGCGCGGCTGTTGCAGCTCCGATGCCATTGGCAGCTCCGGTGATCACGGCCACCTTGTCGTTCAACCCGAGATCCATCAGTTGCCCCTGCTGCTTGTTAGATCCGGCGACCCGCTGCGGCCCAGTACGGATCGCGCAGCAGCCGCTTGAGAATTTTTCCCGACTCCTGGCGTGGCAACTCATCCCGCAATTCGATGAGTCGCGGCTGCTTGTAGCGTGGTAGTCGCGTGCTCAACGCGGCGCGCAACCACCCATGGCTGAGTTGCGCGCCGGCCTGCGGCTGGACTACTGCTGCCAACGCTTCGCCGAACTCCGCATCCGGTATCCCGAAGACGGCACAGTCGGCTACACCCTCCACCGTGAGCAGCACGGCCTCGATTTCGGCTGGATAGATATTGACGCCGCCAGAGATCACCAGGTCCTTTTTGCGATCGCTCACGTACAGAAAGCCTTCGTCGTCGAGCCAACCCAGATCGCCGGTCGCGACCAGGTCGCCGCGCTGCAATTCGGCACGGGCCTGCGGCTGGTGCAGATAGGTGAAGTCAGGGTAGGCGCCGTTGTATGCGCAGATTTCGCCCACGGTGCGCGGCGCGAGCGTTTCGCCATTTTCACCCAGCACTGCCAAGCGCGCGCCATCCATCACGCGTCCGACGGTGCCCGGGTGGCACAGCCAGTCATTCCCACTGCAACAAGTCATCGGGCCGGCTTCGGTGGAACCGTAGTACTCATTCACGATCGGTCCGAGCCAATCGAGCATGGCGCGCTTCACCTTGGGAGCGCACGGTCCACCGGCGTGCAACACGAACTGGAGCGACGATAAATCGTGGCCTTGCCGCTCGGCGGCCGGCAATTGCAGCAGCCGCTGAAACATGGTCGCGACCGCATACAGGTGAGTGATGCGTTCGCGCTCGATGTCGGCCAGCAGCGCGCGCGCGTCGAAGCGCGTCGGCAGCAGGATGAACTCCGCGACATTCACTGCGCGCAGGGCGAACATGTTGGGGGCCGAGTGATAGAGCGGCGCGGGGATAAGCACGCGTGCGTTCGCGGACAAGCAGTACATCTTGCAGGGAATGGCCCAATCCGGGGCGCGCCGAGCCGGCGGCGGTACTCGGTAAGCAAGGGCGATTTCATCCGGCGTATCGATCGTGCGGACCGGCATGGAGGGGCGCGGCAGTGGACTCAGCAAGTCGGAGTGCGCGATCAGCAGCGATGGGGCACAGTCTTGCAGCAGGTAGGCAATGTCTTCTGCGGTAGAGTGCCAATTCAGGGGCACGACATAGACGCCCAGATGCTGCGCAGCGAGCGTGGCTTCCAAAAAGGGCAGATCGTTGCGCAAGAGCAGCGCCACCCGGTCGCCTGCACGGATTCCGAGAGCCGCCATGGCGGTTGCGGCTCGCATCGCGCGGTCGCGCAGTTCCGCGCCCGAATACATGCGCGCGCCGCATGCTAGTTGTAAGTTCAACCTCTTTTCCCGCGCGGATGAGCTGTCCAGTACAATACGCGAAATTGAATTTCGTGTCACGAGGCCGGCATGCCGCACCATCCCTGCGTATCCAGTCCGATAACGCCCTCGGGCGATCAGGCCGCTATTTTTCGGTTGCTGATCGATGGCGACCTAGTGGCTGGAGCCACCCAGCTGGATGTTATCGACCCGGCCTCGTCAACGGCGTTTGCGAACGCCCCCGATGCCAGTCGGGAGCAGCTCGACGCCGCGGTACGAGCTGCGGCCCGGGCGTATCCGGCATGGCGCACCCTGTCGTTGCCGGAACGCCAATCCATATTGCACCGATTGGGCGATTGCATCGAAGAGAACAGCGAGGCTTTGAGCCGCCTGTTGACGCGCGAGCAGGGACGGCCATTGCCCGGCGCGCGATTGGAAGTCCAAAGCTGCGCGCGGTGGTTCAGGTCGTTCGCGGAACTGGACT
>JAIBJL010000023.1 GCA_020029545.1 Gammaproteobacteria bacterium | reverse complement strand
TCTCCGCTCGGTGCGCCGGCAACGAATCAAGACACGACGCTCGAACTGCGAAGCTCGCGATGAAACCCAGAATTGCGATCAAGTAACCAGCCTGCATACCGGTCCCGTCCCTGCGGTAGTCGAAAGTCGAGTCGTAACGCAGCATCCAATGACTGCTTAACAGCGCGAAGGCCCCGAAGCGCTGACAATGCCCGATCCGCACTGTTCGGTCAAAAGACTTCCGCGTCTGCCCGTGGTGCTCGCTAGAACGTAAAAGCGTCGAACCGATGGCAGCCGGGATCGACCCGCGCGCCACGCAAGTGCGCGTCATCAGGCGCTTCACCACGTCGTTGCGAAGGCAGACTGGTCGGAGGAGTCGTTACTGCAGGCGGTGGCCGCGTGGGTGGTGCCCAAGGTGGACCTCGAAGAGGTAGCGTGGATCATGGATGACACGGGGATTCCGAAGAAAGGCGAGCATTCGGTCGGGGTCGCACGGGGGATAGTGTTTCCAAAGAGGCCGTGTTTGCCGGTTTGCCGCCGGGTCCGTCGCGAAGTTGCTTGTCGAGACGGAACAGCGGCGCAGCGAACGAGCGCCATGAAGCGCAGGCATGAGTTTGTTGGTTGTGAAATAGGCGAACCCAGAGTGTTGCGGCGGTGCGCGCGCAGCGAACGGCGCCTGCGAGGGCTGCGCCGCCGGTTCCTGTTGCTTGAGATGCGCGAGGATGTGTCCGACGAGAGCGGGCTCCTCGATGCTCGCGATCACCCCGAGCCGCACTGGGATGCGGGTTGGCAAGCGCCGCAAGTGGTTGATTGATAAGTATCCGTCACAAGTCGAACGCTCGAAAATCGTTCCGACAGGCCGGGGAGTGAGCTGTTACATCGCGCCACGAATCGATGGCGAATTCCTGAAGGGCCGCTTCATGAAGGGCACCAGCATCGGCACACGGCGATAGCCTTTGATTGTTCCTGGCGACGGGGGCCACCGACGACTTGTACACTCGAAGCCGTCTGCATCGAGGAGTGCTCATGGTCCACCGTTCTTGCGAGCTGTCGTGCCGTCAATGGCTGGCAGTGTTTCTGGTGACGGCCCTGGGTTGTACGTGGGGTTGTACGTTGGGGTGTGCGAACGCGCTGGCCAGTCCCGCGACCGATCAGGTCGTCGCCAACGTCAAGTTGCCGCCAGGCTTCAAGCTCTCGGTGTACGCCGATAACGTACCGGGCGCACGCTCGCTGGCACTGGGACAGCAAGGCACGCTGTTCGTCGGTACACGAAGCGGTTCTGTCTTCGCAGTAAGTGGTCGGCCGACCGCCGCTGGCACGACCAGGCCGGTCGTACGTGTGCTCGCCAGCAATCTCAACATGCCGAATGGGGTGGCATTTCGTGATGGCGCGCTGTACGTCGCCGAGATCCATCGCATCATTCGCTACGACAATATCGAGTCGTCGCTGACGCAGGCGCCCGCGCCGAAGGTCGTACGCGGCGACCTACCCAAGGATCGGCATCATGGCTGGCGGTACGTCGACTTCGGACCCGACGGCAAGTTGTATGTGTCGATCGGTGCGCCATGCAATGTCTGCAACGAGCCGAACTACGCCTCCATCTCGCGCATGAATCCCGACGGCTCGGGCCTCGAAGTGTTTGCGCGCGGCATCCGCAATTCGGTCGGTTTTACCTGGCATCCGACCTCGCGCGAACTATGGTTCACCGACAATGGGCGCGATTTTCTCGGCGACGATGCGCCGCCCTGCGAACTCAATCGCGCACCGCATGCCGGTCTCGATTTCGGTTTCCCGTATTGTCATGGCAGCAACATCAAGGATCCCGATTTCGGCAAGCTGGGCGAGTGCAGCAAGATGACGCCGCCGGTGCAGCAACTCGGTGCGCATGTCGCACCGCTGGCGGTGAAGTTCTACACTGGCGATGCATTTCCCGCGGTTTATCGCGGACAGGCGTTCATTGCCGAACATGGATCGTGGAATCGCAGCGAAAAAAGCGGGTATCGGCTGACCACGGTAAAGTTCGATGGCAACCAGGCAGTGGCGTACGCGCCATTCGCGACCGGCTTTCATCGCGGCAACCAGGTATTCGGTCGTCCGGTCGACCTGCTGATGCTGGAGGGTGGTTCCATGCTGGTTTCTGACGATGCGGCCGGAGCCATCTATCGCATCGACTATACGAATACGGACGTGAGTAAGTAAGAAGCATCTTGAGTGCTTCCCGCGTTTGCCTCGCTGTCGCATTGAGCAGATGATGTCGCGATCGAGAGTTCTGCCATTCGTTGTTTGCTGCCGTCAATGAAAACCATCGTTAAGTTCTTTCGCTTCCTGTGGCGTTCGCTCGATGTCTTGCGCAGGGGGCTGCATTTGATCGTGCTGTTGCTGGTGTTCGGCGTGCTCATCGTGTTGGTCTCGCCGAGAGTCCCCGTCGTGCCTGAGAAAGCCGCGTTGGTCGTTGCTCCGCAGGGCGCGCTGGTCGAGCAGTTGTCCGGCCAACCGTTCGAGCGCGCTGTCGCCGAGGCCTACGGTCGCGGCACGGCCGAAACGTTGGTACGCGATCTTGTCGATTCCATCGAAGCGGCGCAGAAAGATCGGCGTATTCAGGTACTGGTGCTGGATCTGGGCAGCATGGCCGGCGGCGGCGTGGCGAAGCTGGAAGAAGTCGCGATGGCCGTGCGTAAGTTTCGTGCCGCCGGCAAGAAAGTGATTGCCGTGGGTGAAGCCTACGATCAGTCGCAGTACTACCTGGCGGCGAATGCCGACGAGATCTATCTCGATCCGCAGGGCATGGTGCTCATCGAAGGCTTCGGGTACTACCGCACCTTTCTCAAAGGCGCGATCGACAAGCTCGGCATCGACATCAACATTTTCAAGGCCGGCAAGTACAAGTCGTTTACGGATCAATTCTCGCGCAGCGAAATGTCCGAACAGGAGCGCGAGGAAACCGGCGCATGGTTGAACGCACTATGGGCGCAGTACCAGGCTGGCGTGACCAAGGCTCGCAAGCTGGACCCCGGTGCGATCGACGCCTATGTCAACGATATGGGCAACGCGGCCAGCGCCAAGGGCGGCGATCTCGCCGCGGTTGCGCTCGAGCGTGGACTGGTGACCGAGATCAAATCGCGACATGAAGTCGACGAGCAGCTGAAGGCCACGGTGGGCGAAGATGAGGACGAACATACCTTCCGGGGTATCTCGCACTGGGACTACCTGGCGGCCGTGCACCGGGAGAAGGTGCTGAAAAGCAGCGGCAATCGCATTGGGGTGGTGGTGGCCGCGGGCGAAATCCTCGATGGCGATCAGCCGCCTGGCACGATCGGTTCGGACTCGGCGGTGCAGCTGCTGCGCCAGGCACGTTACGACGATGACATCAAGGCCGTGGTGCTGCGCATCGATAGCCCCGGCGGCAGCATGCAGGCTTCCGAGATCATCCGGCGCGAGATCAATGCATTGCGCGAGGCGGGCAAACCCATCGTTGCCTCCATGAGTAGCACCGCGGCGTCGGGCGGCTACTACATTGCCATGGACACCGATGAGATCTGGGCCAGCCCCTCCACGTTGACCGGCTCCATCGGGGTGTTCGGAGTCTTCCCGACGTTCGAAAACACGCTGAAAAAAGTTGGCGTCACTGTCGATGGCATGGGGACCGCGCCGCTCTCCGGATCGTTTCAATTGGAACGTACGATGAGCGATCAGGCAAAACAGATCCTGCAGCTATATGTCGAGAATTCCTACAACACCTTTATCGGTCATGTCGCGGCGGCACGCGAAAAATCAGTCGACGAGATCGATTCGATCGCGCAG
The DNA here is from genome assembly GCA_020029545.1 of Gammaproteobacteria bacterium. Classification (GTDB taxonomy): domain Bacteria; phylum Pseudomonadota; class Gammaproteobacteria; order Steroidobacterales; family Steroidobacteraceae; genus Steroidobacter. Next base: position 17,163 of record JAIBJL010000023.1, on the reverse strand, counting down.
GGCCGTGTGTGGGCGGGAACCGATGCAATGAAGCACGGGCTGGTCGACAACCTTGGCTCATTTCGCGACGCACTGCAGGCAGCAGCGCGGCGCGCCAAGCTGGGTGATGACTTCAAGGTCGAATACATCGAGCCACCGTTGGGGTGGCGCGAAGCGTTGACGCGCCAGACGCAAGTGCTGGCCGGGCGCATTACGCGAGCGCTCATGTCAAAGCACGAGCTGTCGATTCATGCGCAGCGACTCATCTCGCCGATCGAGACGGAGTTGAGTCGCATGGCGCGTTTCATGAATCCCATGCAGGCGTACTACTACTGCCTTTGCACGGTGAATTGATTCAAGGGGTGCGGGGCCTGGGGGCTGGGGCTTCGGGCCTGAGCAGGTTTCTTACGGACCGCAGGCGGGCCTCGCCGGCGCCAGAGTCGTAGGAACACTGGACGACCATGTTCTAACCTTATTCGTAGGCGAGCATTCGCTTGGCATTCGCCGAAAGGTTATTCTTCCTATCCGCTTTTAATTCTTCCTATCCGCGGACACCGTGGTTCATGCGTCGATCTTGACAGAAGTGACCGAGTAATAGTGAAGTCGGGCCAGAACCAACGAGAGAAGAGAGGTTAGTTGCGATGCATGTGATACGCACGGATGTGCTGGTCGTCGGTGCCGGTCCGGCCGGGCTCACCGCTGCAACGTTTTTGGCACGTCAGAACGTGCCGGCCATCACCATCGGCAAATACCGCGGCACGGCCAACGGGCCGCGCGCACATATCACCAATCAGCGGACGCTCGAGATCATGCGTGACCTCGGCATCGAACAGCAGGTGTACAACGAGGGCGTCAAGATGATCGACGTCCCGAACCTGGTCTGGACGACCACGCTCGCCGATCGTGAGCTCGCGCGGACTCGCGCCTGGGGCACCAGGACCGATCGCAAGAGCGACTACGAGGCCTCCAGTCCGTGCTCGACGATCAACATCGCGCAAAATTATCTCGAACCCATCTTGCTAACCCGCGCCATGGCACTGAACGCCGACATCCGGTTCAACACCGAGCTGATCGGCATCACCCAGGATGCAGACGGAGTAACCGCGACGGCGCGCTACCGTCCGACCGGCGAGGAATACACCATTCGCGCTCGTTATGTGCTCGGCGCGGATGGCGGACGCTCGACGGTTGCGAGCCAGGCCGGCTTCGAGTTCGAAGGCAAGGGCCGGTTCGGGTATGCGGTCAACGCCTATATCAAAGCCGATCTGAGCCACCTGGTCGCACATCGCCCGGGAACCCTCTACTGGACCAACTATCCCGGCAAGCAATACTTCTTCGGTTCAGGCGCGTTTGCCCTGGTACGCAAGTGGGACGAGTGGATGGTCCAGTTCAGTTACGACCCCGCCTTCGACCCGCTGGACGCCACCGAGGCGACGATTTTGCCGCGTATCCACACCGCTATCGGCGATTCGAGCGTTCCGGTCAAAATCAAGGGCCTGGGCGCATGGGAATTGCAGGAGTCGATTGCCACCCGGTACCGCAAGGGGCGGATCTTCATCGCGGGTGATGCGGCGCATCGTCATACCCCCGCCAATGGGCTCGGCTCCAATACATCGATCCAGGATTCGTACAACATCGCCTGGAAGCTGGCTGCCGTGGTCAAGGGCGAAGCCAGCGACGCGCTGCTCGATTCCTACGAGGCGGAGCGACTGCCGGTGGGCCGACAGGTCGTCGCGCGCGCCACCGCGTCCGTCGCATTCGTCGCTGCCGTGCCCGGCATCATCGGCATCAACGCCGGGCAGTCGGAGGCCGAGGGCTTCGCCGCGATCGACGCTTTCCTGTCACCGACCCCTGTGGGTCGGCAGCGGCGACAGCAGATGCTGGTGGCGCTGGACGAGTGGGACTACGGCATTCACTGCCACGGCGTTGAGATGGGCCAGCGCTATGTGTCGGGTGCAGTCGTCGATGACGGGACGCCGATGCCGGCTTACAAACTGGACGCGCAGCTCTACTACCAGCCGACCACGCACCCTGGTGCTTATCTGCCGCATGTGTGGTTGGCCCACAGCGACAAGCAAGTCAGCACGCTCGACCTGGTTCCCGCCGATACCTGGACGGTCATCACTGGCAATGGCGGTCAGGCATGGCTGGATGCCGCGCAGAAGCTGTCGAAGGAACTCGGGTTCCCCATCGCCGGTGTAGCGATCGGTCTGGGGCTGCCCGACGCGGATGTTTACGGAGACTGGGCCAAGGTGCGAGAGATCACCGAGGGTGGATGCCTGCTGGTCCGGCCCGACAAACACATCGCCTGGCGCGTGGCGGATCTCACCACAAACCCGTTCGCCGATCTCCGCAGCGCCTTCGCGAAGATCCTGCGTCCTGCCTGAGGCACCCATTCAACGAGGAGGAGCACCGTCCGATGAGTACGCTGTACAAGGGGTATGGGCCGCGCCCACCCGGTCTGCCGCTGGTCGGGGGCAAGATCAACTTCGCGGATGGTCCCGGGGTGCAGCAGATGCTGGCACTGATCGGCGACGCTCCGCTGCCGCCCGTGGAGCAGACAGCGGCCGAGCCTTTCGTCGGTGTGACGGTGGACGGCAAGCCGATCCGCGGGCTGTTCCGTCTGGAGGATGAAGGGTTCAATCCGGCACCCGCAACCCAGGCAGCGCTCGGATTCCTGCACGGGCTCAGCGCCGATGAGCGTGCACGCAGCTCCTCAGGGCTGGACAGCGCCGACTGGCAGCTGTGGACGAATGCGTTCCTTTCCTATCCCGAGCATGGCCTGCGGCTGCAGGACCTTTCCGTGGCGAGTCGCGAGGCAGCGCTTGAAGTGATGCGTGCCTCGGTGAGCGCCATCGGTTTTCATCAGATCCGCGGTGCCATGCGACTCAACGGCGAGCTGGGCGAGTTCCTGGGTGCCTATCTCGATACGCTGACCGAGTGGTGCTACTGGTTCACGCTCTTCGGCGAACCATCGACAGACAAGCCGTGGGGATGGCAACTGGTCGGTCACCACATCGACGTTCACTGCTTCATTCTCGGTCGCCAGGTGGTGCTGACACCGTCCTTTCTTGGCGCCGAGTTCAGGAGCGAAGAGATCTTCAGCGCGCATCGTTCCTCCGCGCTCGAATTCATGCGCTCCCTCTCTGCCGTCCAGGCCAGACGCGCGATTCTCTACGGCTCGATGGCGGCGAGCGATCTGCCAAAGGCATTGGCCGGCGTGGTCGATGGACGTCATCGGGCCGGTGCCGGTCAAGACAATATCGTCCTTCCCTATGAGGGCCTGCGCGGGGATTCGTTGAATGCGGCGCAGAAAGAGCTGCTGCTGCGTATGCTCGATCCACATATCGACGCGCTGGCCGGCGGAGCCCGCGAGGCGCGGCGTCACCAGGTGGTGCAGCATCTCGACAACAGCAGTTTCGCCTGGATCGGCGGGACGACGGACGACACGCCTTTCTATTACAAAGTCCACAGCCCGGTGATCCTCGTGGAATACGACAACCACTCCGGCGTGTTCATCAACAACGACAAGCCCGAGCCTTTCCACGTCCACACCATCGTCAGGACGCCGAACGGTGGCGACTACGGCAAGGACTTGCTGGCGCAGCACTACGCGCATCATCACCACGCCGGTGCGGCGCGCTAGCGCTACGGGAGCAGCGTTTCGTGCAGGCCCGTCCCTGGCTCGACAATTATCCGGAGGGTCTGCCCAAGCAGACGGTGGCCGAGTTCACCGACATGCTGACGATGTTCCGGGAGTCCGTTCGTCGTTACGCCGACGCTCCGGCCATTCGGTACTTCGACGGTACACTGACCTTCGCCGAGCTTGATCGCCGATCCGATGCGCTGGCCGCACATCTGATTGCTCACGGTTTCGCGAAAGGGGACCGGCTGGCGCTGTACACCCAGAACGATCCGGGCTTCGTCATCGGATTGCTGGGTGCCTGGAAAGCCGCCGGCAGCGCCATCGTGATGAACCCGATGTACCGTCGCAGGGAAGTGGAATATCTCTTGGTCGATTCCGGCGCTACCGCGCTCATCTGCCTGGATGAGCTCTATCACACCGTCGTGAAGGAACTGGTCGCCGACGGCATGCTGGCTTTGCGGCAGGTGATCGTCATGTCGGGTCGCGACCATCAGACCCGCAATGATCAGCGCGTGCTCGCCGACGTCGCGCCGGCTTCCGACCTGCCCCGGCTGGCAGATTTGACGTCGCTCGCGACCGCCGCTCGATTTCCTGACTCGACGCCGCAGCCTGACGATCTCGCCGTGCTGATGTACACGTCGGGGACCACCGGTCGTCCGAAGGGCGCGATGATCACTCAGCGGGCGCTGGCCTACAGCAGCCAGACCTATCGGGACTGGATCGGCCTGACTGCCGAAGACAGGATTCTCGCGGTTGCACCGCTGTTCCACATCACCGGTCTGGTGGGGCACGTGGGCGCGAGCTTCATGACCGGCGCGGCCATGGTTCTGAACCACCGCTTCGAGGGCTCGGTGGTCTTGGACGCCATCCGCGAACACCGGCCGACCTTTACCGTGGGCTCGGTCACCGTGTTCAACAATCTCGCGAGTCGTCCGGATGTCTCGGCCGCGGACTTTGCTTCGTTCCGGGCAGTGTGTTCAGGCGGCGCGCCGATCGCGCCCGCGTTGAACGACGAGATCGGCAGACGGATCGGCATCTATCTCCACAACCTTTATGGCATGACTGAAACCAATGGTCCTGCTATCGGCGTTCCCATCGGCGCGCAGGCTCCGGTGGACCCGACGTCCGGAGCGCTCTCGGTGGGACTGCCTGTGTTCAACACCACGGTGCGGATCGTCGATGACACTCTGAACGATCTGCCGTACGGTGAGGTGGGCGAGATCGTGGTCGCCGGACCGCAGGTGATTCCTGCCTACTGGAAGCAGCCCGAAGAGTCGGCCCGCCGCATCAGGGGAAATGAAATCTCCACCGGCGATGTCGGCTTCATGGACAAGGACGGGTGGTGTTACCTCGTCGACCGCAAGACGGACATGATCAACTCCTCGGGATACAAGGTATGGCCGCGCGAGGTGGAAGATGTCCTCTACACCCATCCGGCAGTGAAGGAGGCCGCGGTCGTCGGCGTGGCGGACCCGTATCGCGGCGAGACGGTCAAGGCCTATGTCGTCCGCAGACCAGGCTCCCGCACTTCAGAGCAGGAGCTGATCGACTACTGCAAGTCGCAGATGGCGGCGTACAAGTACCCGCGGATCGTCGAGTTCCTCGATGACCTGCCGAAGTCCGTCACGGGCAAGATCCTGCGCCGCGAACTGCGCAGCGCCAGTGATCCGGCCAGTGATCCGGTCAGTTAGCGCGCCGCTGAAGCCAGCGTGACGGTACCCATCTGCGTCCCGAATAGTTCGGCATCGAGGCAACAGCGCGTCGATCCCGCGCGTTTGCGCCTGTCCGAGCGGTTTTACTGACCCGCGGCCGAACGTGCCCCGCAGGGTGCTTCGTGAATACCGCATCGACGATATCACCGGCGCCAGTCTGGGCGGCGGAATCACCAGCCGTTGGATACACTGGGCCTTTACCCGGGGAGTTGCTGTCCATGTCTGAACCGGTTCAGTCCCGCGCTGCTTACACGCGCACCGCCGTTGCGTTGCACTGGCTGATCTTCGGCGGGATTGCCTGCGCCTTCGCGATGGGCTGGCTCATGACGGACATGGCAATCAGTCCGCAGAAGCTGAAAATGTACAACTGGCACAAATGGCTGGGCATCACCATTCTGGCGCTGGCGACTTTGCGCGGCATCTGGCGTCTCACGCATTCGCCTCCACCCTTTGTGCCGATGCCGCTCTGGCAACAGCGAGTCGCGCACAGTCTGCATATCCTGCTGTACGTGTTGTTGTTCGCCATTCCGCTCTCGGGATGGGCCTACAGCAACGCCGTCGGTTATCCCATCGTATATCTCGGACTGTGGCGGCTGCCCGACCTGGTGGCGCGCAATCGGGAACTTGGGGCGCAGTTGGTGGCCTTGCACGCAGCGCTGGGAGCCCTGCTGCTGCTGGTGTTGGCAGTGCACGTCGCAGGCGCGCTCAAGCATCATGTGCTGGATCGCGACGATACCTTGAAACGGATGCTACGCTGGCGTGGCACGAACGCCGACTGATCGACCGGATGACGCCGTCAATTCGACGCCGATGACGGGTAAAGTGGCGCCCTTGTATCGGCGTCAAGAACAACAATGAGTGCGTCCACGAAATCCCACGGCATTCCCGGTTGGTTGCTCCTGATCGGCGTGATGACGGTCATCGGGCCGGCGTCCATCGATATGTATCTGCCCGCGTTTCCGATCATCGAACAGGAGTTCGGCCAGCAGGGCATCGAGCGGACCCTGGCCGCCTACCTCATCGGCATGGCAGGGGGACAGCTGTTGTACGGCCCGCTGAGTGACCGTTTCGGACGCAAGCCGCCGCTTTACGTGAGCTTCACACTGTACGTGATCGGATCGCTCGGCTGCGCGCTGTCCAACAGCATGATCGTGCTGGTGCTGATGCGCATTCTGCAATCGCTGGGGGCATGCGGCAGCATAGTGATCGGCCGCGCCATCGTGCGCGACCGCTGCCAGCCCGAGGAAGCGGCGCGCGCCTTCTCGACGTTGATGCTGATCATCTCGCTGGGTCCCATCCTCGCTCCGGTGGTCGGCGGCTGGCTGGTCACGCTGCTGGGCTGGCGTTCGGTGTTCATATTCCAAGGCGCTATGGGATTGATTCTGATCGTCGCCATGCATCGCATGTTGAGCGAGACACGCGACCCGGCGCACGTGAAGCCGTTGCGCTTCACGGAAACGGTGCGTACTTACATCGGGCTGCTTGCACATCGCAAGCTCGTGGCTTACGCCGCCGTGGGTGGCTTCAGCACCTACGCGGCGTTCTCGTACATTTCCGGTTCGCCCACCATGATGACGCATCTGTATGGCTTAACACCCTCGCAATTCGGCTGGCTGATGGGAGTCAACGGCATCGCCTTCATGCTGGCAAGCCGGATGAACATGTTCGCGCTGCGCCACTGGGGACCTGCGCAAATGCTCTCGCGCATCATCTGGCTGCCGCTGCTGCTCAGCCTGCTGATTTGCGCGCTGGGTTTGCTGCCGTACCAGCCGTTGTGGGCACTGATCGTTCTGCAGTTCGCATTCTTCATGAGCTCCACCGCCATCGGTCCTCATGTCTCCGCGCTCGCACTCGCCGAGCACGGACGTCAGGCAGGCAGCGCTTCAGCCCTCTTGGGTGCACTGCAGTCCACTCTCAGCACGATGGGCAGCGTGGCGGTGGGCGCCGTCAACGACGGAACCCTGTTGCCGCTTGCATTGATCTTGACCTCGGGCGCGGCCGGCATGTGCCTGAGCTACTGGTGGGTGCAGCGCGCGCGCTGAACCTCGGCCACGATCAGGTCATCGGATAGGAAGAAACAACGCACTTTTTTCGCGAAAGCCAGCGTGACGAAAGGGGTTTATTATTCCTATCCGCCGCACTATTTCCAGGGATTCATCACTGACTTCACAGATGCTTCAAAGTCCGATGCGTTGCGCGTGACGAGCGTGAGGGTATGCACGTGTGCTGTGGCTGCGATGAGTGCGTCCATCGCATGAATGGGCCGTCCCAGAGCGTCGTGCCGTGCAACCAAGCGGCCCCATTCATCGGCCACCGCGCCGTCCACCTGTAAGATGCGCTGTTCGAACCTTAGCGGCAGCTCGCCGCGCAGCCATTCATCAAGCTGTTTGCGACGCTTGCTCGCGGGCAATCGCTCAATGCCATGTCGTAGCTCGGCGAACGTAACTACGCTGAGAAAGACTGCGTCCTCGTCGATCTGCGCGAGCCAGTCGACGACGCCCGAATCGGGGCGCGGCTTAGTCCACTCGGAGACCACGTTCGTGTCGAGCAGAAAATTCATAGATTGATGGGTCGCAGGCGATCCTTCGACCGGCGGACCTTCAGTCCGGAACCGCGCAGCGGCGAAGCCGCGAAGAAATCGGCGAGATTGCCGCTGCGCTTAGTCTTGCGTTCCCACTCCTCGGCGTCGACAACGACCACCGCGCGTCGGCCGTTGCGCGTTATGGTCTGTGGGCCGTGCTTCTGCGCGTGCTCAATGACCTCGCTCAACTTTGCCTTCGCCTCCGCCACGGTCCAAAGATCAGCTTCCATAGTCGCCACGCCTCATAATGGTCAGAATGGTCATTATAGTCATCTGCGGGCAGGCTACCAACGGATTACCGTCCCGCAGCCGACCCATCAACTCCACTCCATCATGACTTTTCCCGACTGTCCCTTGCCCATGATCTCGAATGCGTGCTGGTACTCGGTATAGGGCACGCGATGCGTGATGACCGGGCGAATGTCGAGGCCGCTTTGTAACAGCGCGGCCATCTTGTACCAGGTCTCGAACATCTGACGGCCGTAGATGCCCTTGAGGGTGAGCCCTTTCAGGATCACATCGTTCCAGTCGACCGCGACTTCGGTGGAGGGTAGTCCCAACATCGCGACGCTGCCGCCGTGGTGCATGGTCCGCAGCATGTCGCGCAGCGCCGTGGCATTGCCGGACATTTCCAGTCCGACGTCGAATCCTTCACGCATGCCCAACTTCTTCATCGCAGCGTCGAGCGATTCGCGAGCCACATTCAGCGCCAGCGTTGCGCCCATCCGGCGCGCGAGATCGAGTCGATAGTCGTTGACGTCCGTGATCACCACGTGCCGTGCGCCGACGAAACGCACGATCGCGGCGGCCATGACACCGATCGGACCGGCGCCGGTAATCAGTACATCTTCGCCGACCACATCGAAGGCGAGGGCGGTGTGCACGGCGTTGCCGAGCGGATCGAGGATGGCCGCGATCTCATCGTCGATCGCATCGTTGAGTTTGAAGGCGTTGAATGCCGGAATGACCAGATACTCGGCGAAACATCCCGGACGGTTCACGCCGACACTCACCGTGTTGCGACACAGGTGACGACGACCGGCGCGACAGTTGCGGCAGTCGCCGCAGGTAATATGGCCTTCGCCCGACACACGATCGCCAGGACTGAACCCGGATACCTCGCTGCCGACTTTCACCACCTCACCGCAGTACTCATGCCCCACGGCCATCGGTACCGGGATGGTCTTCTGTGCCCAGCCGTCCCAATGGTAAATATGCATGTCGGTACCGCAGATCGCGGTGCGACGTATGCGAATCAACACATCGTTCGGTCCGACGACCGGTTCCGGAATATCGCGCAGTTCGATGCCGGGAGCAGCCTGCTGTTTAACGAGTGCTTTCATCGGTTGGATGCTGTCGGGTAGCGCACAAGGTCGCCGCAATTGAATCAGACTACTCCCTCAATCCTGTATTCGACAGCGTGACTTCAGCTGATGACGCCAAGTTCCTTGCCCACCGTGGCGAATGCCTGGGCGGCTGTTTCCAGGTGCGCGCGCGTATGTCCCGCGGACATTTGCGTGCGGATGCGTGCCTGGCCCTGCGGCACCACCGGAAACGCAAAGCCGATAACGTATACACCGTGATCCAGCAGCCGTCGGGCAAACTCCGTAGCGAGCTTCGCATCCCCCAGCATGACGGGAATGATGGGATGCTCCCCCGGCACCAACGCAAAGCCGGCCGCAGTCATTGCAGCGCGAAAAAACGCGGCGTTGTCCCACAGGCGTTGGCGCAAGTCGTGGCCGGATTCCAGCAGATCGATGACTCGCAGGCTGGCGGCAGCGATCGGCGGCGGAATGCTGTTGGAGAACAGGTACGGACGGGAGCGTTGACGCAACCAGTCGATGATCTCCTTGCGCCCCGAGGTGTAACCGCCGCTGGCGCCGCCGAGCGCCTTGCCCAGTGTGCCGGTCAGAATATCCACTCGATCCATGACGCCACGCAATTCATGCGTGCCACGTCCGTTCGCCCCACAGAAGCCTGTCGCGTGCGAATCGTCGACCATGACCATTGCATCGTAGCGATCGGCCAGGTCGCAAATACGGTCGAGTTGCGCGATGACGCCGTCCATCGAGAACACGCCATCGGTAGCGATCAAGCGTACGCGGCAGTCACGCGCCTCCTGCAATCGTGCCTCGAGTTCGTTCAGATCGTTGTTCGCATAACGCAGGCGCCGTGCCTTGCACAGCCGTACACCGTCGATAATGCTGGCGTGATTGAGCGCATCGCTGATAACGGCATCCTGTTCATCGAGCAGGGTTTCGAACAGGCCGCCATTCGCATCGAAGCAGGATGAATACAGGAGGGTGGCTTCGGTGCGCAGGAATGCGCTGAGTCTGGCTTCGAGATCCCGGTGGACCTGATGTGTCCCGCAGATGAACCTGACCGAGGCCATGCCGTAGCCGTAACGGTCCAGCGCGAGGCGCGCCGCTTCGCGGATCGAGGCGTGGTTGGCGAGGCCCAGGTAGTTGTTGGCGCAGAGATTGATGACGCTGGAGCCGTTGGCGGTACGAATCACTGCCTGTTGCGGTGACGCCAGCACCCGCTCTGCTTTGAACAAGCCCTGAGCCTTGAGATCATCGGTGGCTGCAGCGAGCCGGTCGAGGAAATCCTGTTTCAAGCTTCACCTCCGCACCCCGGTGTTTTGCTATCGCTGCCTGATGCCAATTACATCATGATCGCGGGCACCTGCCTGCGTCGCACGTAGCTGCGAAGATTCTAAAACGGCTCGCAGTCCTGTTCACCCGATCTGCATCGAGGGAAAGGCGCTGCATCGATGGAAAGGATTGGCCGGTGGTGTAATCTGCTCTCATGGACCGTCCCAATGAAGCCGCGGCGTCGGCCAGCTTGCGCATCGATAAATGGCTGTGGTTTACCCGTTTCTTTAAAAGCCGATCGCAGGCGACGGATGCCGTGGCGGGCGGGCTGGTGCATGTGAACGACGAACGGGTCAAGCCGTCGCGCGAGGTGCGCGCCGGTGATCGGCTGGTCATCACTCGCGACGAAGTGCGTTTTGAAGTACTGGTCAATGGTATCCCCCAGCGACGCGGTCCGGCAGCCGAAGCGGCAGCACATTACACGGAGACGCCGCAGAGCCTGCTGCTTCGCGAACGACGCCGCGAGCAGGCGCGTCACGCGCCGCCCGCTCCCGACGGTCGCCCCGACAAGCATGCCAGGCGCGCACTGCGGGATCTGCGCCGCGGCTGACGAACGCCGCGCATGGTGTGTCCAGTCATGCTTTGCTGCCCGCGTAACGCTGCGTTGGTTGTTCATCTGCGCACTGCGGCGCTGAACGAACCGCCCGAACGACCGCTCAGCACGGCTTGAATCTCGCTCACAATGGCGAGCGCAATCGTCTCCGGTGTGTTGGCCCCGATATCCAGCCCGACCGGGCCGTACAGTCGTGGCGTCAGACGCGCTGCCCGTTCACCGATGTCGCTCAGCAATCGCACTCGCCTGGGTGCGGGCCCCAACAGTCCCACATAGGGGATGTCGCTGTCCGCGAGCGCAGCAAGATAGGTTTCATCGGATACCAGGTGATGGCTCATCACTACCGCGGCATCGAAATATCGACGGGTCAACAGCGCGGCCAGATTCGCAGCCGGCTGGCATTCCACTACGCGAGCTCGTGGAAAATGCGCGGCAACTGCATAAGCCGCTCGATGATCGACAATGGTGACATGCCACCCCATCAGGCCGGCGATCTCGGACAGCGGCAAGGCATCCGGTCCCGCGCCCAGCATCAGCAGCCGTGGCGGCTGCTCCACTGGTACGACCAGGAACCTGGCGTCGTCCGCCTCGACCATCGTGGCAAGCGATGTCGTCCGCGGCACGCGGCCGTCGCCGGTCAAGGGGGCGTGGTGCCGCAGGGCTTCCAGGACGCGTACCGGAAGTTCTTGCGTATCGACATACGCGGTGCCCAACGGGAATCGCGGGTTGGCCGACTCGATGACGACGACGTAGCTGCCCGCACGATGCGTCTCACGCAGATCCTCTGCGAACGCAAAGGGTTGATAGTTGTTGTCAGCAGCCAGGCGCGTCAGCAAGATCTGCATCGCGCCTTCGCAGCCCAGGCCGATTCCCCAGATCAAATCGTCCGATGTACGCGTGTCGTACAGCACGAGCTTCGGCCGTCCGCTGTCGAGGACCTCTTGCGAATGTGCCACCAGATCCCCTTCGAGACAGCCGCCACTGAGCAGACCGGCAACGTTGCCATCGCCGGCGATCAGCATCTGGGCGCCCGCTTTGCGGTAGGTCGAGCCCGACGTATTGACAATGGTAGCGAGGACCAGCGGTTCGCTTTTGGACCGGTAGCGGTTGAAGAAATCGCTGAGCGCGCTGCCGCTGTGATTCATGAATAGGGTAGGTTTAAGTCGTGGTGGCAACATTGTTTCATCGTGGAGACAGATCTCACAATCGATTGATGTGTCTCGGTCGAGCGTCGTAACCGGTATGTAACGAACAACGTGCACAAAGTCGCGGGGATTGGGAACTCCGACTCGCGGCATTGCGTCTATCCCCAACTGCGCGCCGATTGGCATTCCGGCACGCTTCACGCATATCCCGAATACAGTTCCCAGCGGCACGCACGCGGGGCTGCTGTGACAAACGGTGACGATGACTTGTGATGCCGTGCTCACACCGGCGGTACGCAGGCACGGTAGGGTAAGCAATAGCGGAGGCTTACAGATTATGACAGTCAGCCAGGACCTCGATACCGAAGCGACAGTGGCGTTGCAAAAGCCGATTCCGGACTTTGGCGTCCACGGCCCCATCGAAGACTTCGATCCGGAAAAAACCTTGGTCCGCGAGGACTGGGAAAGCACCGTGATTCGCCGTGTCGCGCCTCACGTTGCGGCTGTGCAACGATCGATTGCGGAGGATTCTGCCGGCGAGCAGCGCTTCGGCTGGGAGAGCGAGGGACTGCGGCGACTTGCGCAAGAATTACAACGCGCCGGCAAATAGTTTTCGGGTGCCGACAAGCTTGCCGAATACGATCGCGACCAGTCGGACTCAGTCGTATTCGGGCCCAGTCGTATTCGGACTTAAGAGGTGAGTCGGGCCGCGGTATGCAGGTGGTCAGCGCCTGCACTCTTGCGGATCATGCGTCGCTTGTAGCGGACGGGTTTGGTGCAACTTCCCAATCCGGGATACAGATTTACATCCTCTCAGCGTCTTCATTTTCTGAGTCGATCCAATGCGCGTCCAGAACATCGCCTATGGCCAGCTGCGCGCCGATGCCGCGAGTGGCGATGACGTTCTGCCCGAACACCACTCCCTTCAACTTTCGATCGAAACGGTAACTGCGCAGCGTCTGCAGTGGCTCATCGCCTTCTCGCATGGCGGTCTGCTGATTCGTCGTTGTGATCACGCATCGGGTGCATCCCTTGACAGGGCGCAGCGTAACGGGACCACAGTGCACTTCACGGATACGATCCTCTGCGTAAGGGAGCGCGCCGGCAATCACGATATTGGGACGAAAGCGATTCATGGGTAGCGGCTGCGACAGACGCGAATTGAGATCCGCGAGCGATGCTTCCGAGATCATGAGCCAGGGATACCCATCGCTGAACTGATTGAGCGCCTGCACATCGCCAGTCCACGATGGTTTGCTGCGACGGGGTTGCGTCAAATCGAAGTGCAGCAGGCGATGCGTGGCGCCGAGATACGTTGTCAGCCATGTCGCCGCGGCGTCGCCGACATCGAACGCAGCGCACTCGTCATTCCAGACTGTTACTTTGGCAGGTGCTCCCTGGCGCTCGTAAGAGACGCTCACAGGCTCCATGCCAGGTGCGCGCAGAGTCATCGCGTGCGGATCGAGCGAGGGCGCGATCAGCGCCAGCCGCGGCTGCTCGCGCTGAGTGACAAATCGTCCATCCTCACGGACGATGACCCATTCGCGATCGTGCTCGAACCCCGTCGCGGCCAGACGCGCGCGCTGCAGGGCGATACCGGCGCAGGACTTGATCGGGTACACGTGCAGGGCAGAAATCGAAATCATCTCGGGGCTCCGGCGTGTGCGATCAGGGTTCAGTCGCCCGTCCGAGACAGGGCATCGTCACGCGGGCGTGTCGCATCGAGGATTTGTTGGCGATCGCTGCAGGCGCATTGTGCACCATATAACGAAAAGGATCGCCAAAAAAAGACCCGATATGGCGCAGCCGCAGTAGGTGACCATGACTCAAACAGGCTCCCGGCATGTGCTTGTGCCGCCGCTTCGGGCATACTCAGGTTCATTAACAAAGAACGACTTCCAGCGGGATGTCAATCGACATACCTTTCGTGACTTCGCCATGAGCACACCGGTCTTTTTGAGTCCGCTGGCGTCGAAATCGACGCGGCTGTTCGTCGTACTGGCATCCTTCCTGGCTATCAATGCGCTCATTGCCGAATTTGTCGGCGTGAAGATCTTTGCGCTGGAGCCAACGCTGGGGTTGCAGACTTTCAACTGGAACCTGTTCGGGCAGCAAGGCTCGCTGTCTTTCACGAGCGGTGTGTTGCTGTGGCCCTTCGTGTTCCTGATGACGGACATCATCAACGAATACTTCGGGCGTCGCGGCGTGCAATTCATTTCCTGGCTCACGATCGGGCTGATCGTCTACGGATTTCTGGCCGCGTATCTTGCCATCTTGTTGGCACCGGCCGACTTCTGGGTCACCGTGAATCAGCCGCGTGGCGTGCCTGACATGCAGGCGGCATTCGAAAATATTTTCGGCCAGGGCTTGTGGACCATTGCGGGATCGATCACGGCCTTTCTGCTCGGGCAGATCATCGATCTGGCGATTTTTCACCGCATTCGCATGCTGACGGGAGAGCGATGGATCTGGTTGCGCGCCACCGGCTCGACGGCGGTATCGCAGCTGGTGGATAGTATCGTCGTGTTGTACATCGCGTTCGTTCTGGGGCCGCAGCATTGGCCCATCCCGTTGTTCCTGGCGGTCGCCTCGGTCAACTATGGGTACAAGCTGGCGATGGCATTCCTGCTGATTCCCTTCATCTATCTCACGCGTCGCGCGATCCATGCGTACCTGGGTGAAGATGTCGCGGAACGGTTGCGCCATGAGGCCGGTCATCCGCAATTGCTCTGAGCCGTGTTGCATGACGTTGTCATCGTCGGGGCAGGCGCTGCGGGTATTGCCGCAGCGCGCACCCTGCGTGAGCAAGGCGTCGATGCCTTGCTGCTGGAGGCGCGCGTTCGCATAGGTGGGCGTGCCTGGACCGATTCGAGCTTGCTCGGTGTCCCTATCGATATGGGTTGTGCCTGGTTGCACTCGGCCGATCGCAATCCGTGGACGGCCTATGCGCGTAACGCAGGCTTCGAGCTGATCGAGCGAGAGCCCCAGTGGCAGCGTCGCATCGGCAGCCAGGAGGCCAGCGCAGATTATCAGCAACGCTGGCATGCCGCGTTCGAGAGGAACAACGAGCTCATCGCAGCGGCAGCCGCCGCGGGCCGCGATGTGCCGGTGTCTGAACTCGTCCCCAACGATGAATTCCGTTCCATGTTCGATGCGGTCATGGGATGGCTGATGAGCGTCGATGCCACTTACGTGTCCAGTGTGGACTACGCGCGCTACCAGGATTCCGATCGCAACTGGTCCGTACCGGCGGGGCTGGGGGCGGTGGTGGCGCATGCCGGTCAGGCGTTGAATGTTCGATTGTCGACGCCGGTTCGCGTCATCGATCATCGCCGCAGACAGGTACGCATCGCAACGGATGGTGGCGTGATCGAGGCGCGCACCGTCATCGTCACGATTCCAGCCAGTTTGCTCGCGCGCGGCGAACTGCGTTTCGTTCCGGACTTGCCGGTCAGATTGAGCGAAGCCTTCGCAGCGGTACCGCTCGGTGCGCCCAACAAAGTGTTTTTCCAGGTCGCAGCCGGCGCCATGCCCTTCGACGGGACCACACATTTCATCGGTACCGATCGCGACATCCGTACCGGCAGCTATGCGACGCGGCCGGCGAATCAGGAAGTGCTGCTGGCGTTTTTTGGCGGTTCGCTCTCGGTCGAGCTGGAGAATCGCGGCGAGCTGGAACGCTTTGCGCGCGAAGAACTGTCGCGAATCTTCGGCTCACGCTTCAACGCGGACTTGCTGTCGGCCGTCAGCACCGGTTGGCACAATGATCCCTGGTCACGCGGTTCGTATTCGGCCGCCTTACCCGGCAAGGCGCTGCTGTGCGATCGTCTGAGCGAAGCACTCGACGAGACGGTGTTCTTCGCCGGTGAAGCCTGCTCGCTGGATTACTTCGGCACCGTCATGGGTGCTTATCAGACAGGCGTCGCGGCCGCCCAACGAGCGCTGTCCAGATTGTTCAGTTGACGGGCGAAATGTTTGTGCTGGCCGCCGACGGCACTCATTTACGAAAGATACCGGCTTGAAATACTCCGTGATCAGGTTGGGCCATTCGATTTCTAGCCCCGGCTTTGCCGGTAGATGGTCGTCTATGTTTCGCGTCATGCGAAACAGTGGAGTTACTTAAGCTACAGGTTTGTGTATCGAAGTCAGAACAGCAGCCGGGCCATCGCGCGGCGCGTCTGACCAACGATCGGGTCCGCTTCGCCAGTCAGTTCGAACGCGTGCAGCAGGCTGCGTTGCGCGAGCCCGTCGCCGTACGTGCGATGGTTGCGCAGCATGTCCATCCAAGTCTGCAGCGCCGGCTCGACGTTGCCGCCGAGCAGTTGATGAACTGCGACGGCGTGCAGTGCCTCCAGGTCGGACGGATCGCTGGCTACGCGTTCGCGCAGTGCTTTCACATCGGGAAACGCCGCAGCCAGCTTGCTGAAATCCAGCAATGCTGCCAGTCGCCGGACTGCAGCATGCCGCGGATCCCGCGCGACGAGCGCATCGAGTTCGCTGCGGGATTCGTCGATGCAGCCGTCGAGCATCAGCAGTTCGGCGTGCTGGGCCCGCAATTCAACATTCTCTGCATCGCGGTTGATGCGCTGTTTCAGTACCGCTCGTGCGCTCGCATAGTCACCTGCATCGATCATGGTCTGCACTTCGTCAGTGCGTGCCGGCGTGGCGGCGGGTAAATGTTTGTCCAGTAGCGCGCGAATCTGCGACTCCGGAACCACGCCGCTGAAATGATCGACCGCGGTGCCGTTTTTGAACAAAACCACCGTCGGCAGGCTGCGAATGCCCACCTGTGTTGCCAGCGCCTGCTCCTCGTCGGTGTTCACCTTCGCCAGCCGGAATCGGCCGGCGTACTCGGTAGCGAGTCGGTCGAGCATCGGCATCAACTGCCGGCAC
>JAIBJL010000220.1 GCA_020029545.1 Gammaproteobacteria bacterium | reverse complement strand
TCAGCTGCCCGATTTCTGAACGGGCGCAGCGCGGACAGCAGTCTCAACCCTCTCAGCAAGCTGATATCACCCGATGCTCCTGCGCACTTTGCTGGCACTGATGGATCGAATCGATGAGTAATTTAATGAGCGACAGGGGTAGGCGGCGGGCGTTGCAGCCGGGTATTGCGGTATTGATCGCCACCACCCTGTTGATGCTGGGATGTTCATCGAAGGACACTGCGTCGGCGACCCCTGCTGCCGGATTCGCCGTCACTGCGATCCCGCTCGAAACCATCACGCTGGCACGCGGCATCACGGCGAATGGCACCGTGCATCCATGGCAGGAAATCATCATCAGCCCGGAAGTCGGCGGCTATCGTGTCGCGGCCGTCCATGTCGACGTCGGCGACAAGGTAAAGCGCGGACAAGAACTCGTGCGCCTGTCCGATGTGCTGCTCGTGTCGGAAGTGACCTCGAAGCAAGCCAACCTGCAAAGCGCGGTAGCGTCGCTCGACAACGCAGCTGCCGCTTACCGACGCGCGAAATCATTGTCGTCTTCCGGCGCACTGTCGCAGGCCGACCTCGACAAGCTGCTCAGCGAAGAGTCCGCCGCGAAAGCCCGCGTGGAAGTAGCGAAGGCGGATCTCGCTGCCGCCGAACTACGCGTGCTCTACACGCGCGTCACGGCACCGGATCACGGCGTGATCTTCTCGCGCACCGTGGCAGTCGGCCAGATTGCAGGGGTAGGCGGCGAGATGCTGCGCATGGTGCGGCAGGGGCGCGTCGAATGGCGCGCCGAAATTCCCGAAGCGCGCATGCGCGACATCCGGCCAGGACAGCGTGTGCACCTGGTGATGGCCGACGGCAGCCAGTTCGACGGCAAGGTGCGCACCGTGTCGCCCACCATCGAGAGTTCCACGCGCGCCGGCCTGGTTTACGTCGACATTCCATCCGATAAGGCGCGTCCCGGCATGTATGCGCGCGGCGAAATCGTGCTCGACAATCTGCCCGCCCAAATGGCGCCGGTTGCAAGTGTCGTAATTCAAGACGGCTACAGCTACGTATTCGTCGTCACTAACACGCAAACCGTGCAAAGGCGGCGGGTTGACACGGGCCTAGTCAAGGACAACGCCATTGAAATCGTCAGCGGCATTCAGCCCGGCGAACGAATCGTGGAGAAAGGCGCCGGGTTTCTGAAGGATGGCGACAAGGTGAACGTCGTCATCCCTGCGGCAACGCCACCGTCCGGAACGACCACATGAACTTCGTCACCTGGTCGATCCGCAATCCCGTCCCCGTCATCGTCCTGTTCGTGGCGTTGACGGTCAGTGGCTTGCTGAGCTTCCCGAAGCTCGGCGTGCAGGACATGCCCGATGTCGACTTTCCCGGCGTCACCGTCTCGGTGGCCTATCCGGGCGTGCCGCCCTCGCAGCTCGAATCGGAAGTGACACGCAAAATCGAAGACGCCGTCTCGTCCGTGGTCGGCATCGAACACGTGAACTCGACCATCAATGAAGGCTCGTCAACGACCTTCATCGAGTTCAAGTTCGAGCGCAATATCAGCGAGGCGGTCGATGATGTGCGCGATGCGGTCACGCGAATCCGCGCAGATCTTCCCGCTGACGCGCGTGAGCCGGTGATCTCGCGAGTGACGATTGCCGGTGAGCCGGTCGTGACGTTCAGTGTCGCAGCGCCGAACATGAGCGACACCGAGCTGTCCTGGTTCGTCGATCTCACGGTCATGCGTGAACTCACCGCCGCCAAAGGCGTCGGCAGCGTGCGCCGGGTTGGCGGTGTTTCCCGAGAGATCCGTGTCGACCTGCGTCCGGCGCAAATGGCGGCGCTGCATGCGACTGCCAGCGATGTCTCGCGACAGCTACGGCGTGTTCAGGCCGAGTATCCTGGCGGCGAGGGACGCGTCGGCGGGCTCGAACAGAGCGTACGCACGACCGGAACGATCAGCTCGGCGCAGGAGCTGGCGGCGTTGCCGATTGCGCTGTCGGATGGTCGCAGCGTGCGGCTCGACACCATTGCCGATGTACGCGACCAGGCCTCGGAACGCCGGCAGCTCGCGCTGCTCAACGGCAACCCGGTGATCGGCTTCGAAGTCGTCCGCGCCTGGGGTGCCAGCGCGCTCGACGTTGCCGAATCGTCACGTGCGGCGGTCGAACGCCTGAGCGCGCAACACCCGGGCGTGAAGTTCACCGAAGTCAATTCCACCGTCGAGTACATTCGGACTTCGTATCACTCGTCCATGGAGATGCTGTTCGAAGGCGCCCTGCTGGCCGTCATCGTGGTGTGGGCTTTCCTGCGCGACTGGCGCGCGACGTTCATTTCGGCGGCGGCTCTGCCGCTGGCCATCATTCCGACGTTCTGGCTGATGGATATGCTCGGCTACACGCTGAACATCCTGACCATGCTGGCGCTGACGCTGGTCGTCGGCATGCTCGTCGACGATGCCATCGTCGAGGTCGAGAACATCGTGCGCCATCTGCACATGGGCAAGAAACCGATGGCGGCGGCGAAGGACGCGGCGATCGAGATCGGCATGGCGGTCGTCGCCACGACGCTCACGCTCTGCGCAGTCTTCGTGCCGGTGGCTTTCATGAGTGGCGTCAGCGGCAAGTATTTCCGACCGTTTGCCTTCACTGCAGCGGTCGCCGTGCTGTTTTCGCTGCTGGTGGCCCGCATGCTCACGCCGATGATGGCGGCTTACCTGCTCAAGCCGCATGCTGAGCCCGAGCGTAAGACCGCAATGAAGGCTTGGTACCTTGAGGTCGTCGGCTGGTGCCTGCTGCATCGACGGCGCACGCTGGGCATTGCCACCGCCCTGCTGATCGCATCGTTCGCGTTGGTGCCATTCATTCCCAAAGGCTTTACGCCGGTCGGCGATTTGGGTTTTATTTCGCTGGCCGTCGAACTGGCTCCCGGTGCAACGCTGGCAGAAACCACCGACGTGGCCGAGACCATGCGCAAGCGCCTGATGACGATGCCCGACGTCACCAGCGTCTACAGCATCATCGGTGCGACGGTCAGCTCAGGTCCGGCTCGCGGAGATTCGACCGGAGATGTACGGCGCGCCAGCCTGACAGTGCAGCTCAAGCCCGCGAAGGAACGCACGCTCACGCAGCAGGACATCCAGGTCAAGGCGGCGGCGCAGCTTGCCGATATTCCCGGCGTGCGCATTTCGTTCGGCGCGCAAAGCGGCAGCAAATTGCAGATTACGCTGGGCGGCGACGATCCGCAGCAACTGGAGGAAGCGGCAGCCCTGGTCGAACGCGACCTGCGAACGCTCCCAGGGATCGGCACCGTGTCATCCAGCGCCAGCCTGATGAAACCCGAAATCGTCATCCGTCCGTTGCCGGATCGAGCCGCCGAACTCGGCGTGACGACCGAAACATTAAGCGCAGTCACACGCATCGCCACGTCGGGCGACGTCGAGAACAGCCTGGCTAAACTCAACCTGGCCAGCCGGCAAATCCCGATTCGCGTCCAACTCCCCGACAATGCGCGCGGCGATCTGGAAAGCATTCGACTCCTGTCGGTGCCGTCGCGCACCGGTTCGGTACCGCTGATGAGTGTCGCCGAAGTCTCGCTGGGCGCCGGCCCCGCTCAGCTCACGCGCTACGATCGCGTCCGCAATGTATCCATCACCGCAGAACTGAATAATCTCGCGTTGGGCGACGCGTTCGAACTGGCCCAGCGACTGCCCTCGTTGAACAATCTGCCGAGCAGTGTGCGCCAAATACCTGCCGGCGATTCGAAATTCATGACGGAATTGTTCACGGGTTTCGCTCAGGCAATGATCATCGGCATCCTGTGCATTTATCTGCTGCTGGTGGTCCTGTTTCGGGAGTTCCTGCAGCCGATCACGATTCTCTCGGCATTGCCTCCGTCGGCCGGCGGCGCACTGTTCGCATTGTTCATCATGAACTATCAGATGTCCGTCCCCTCGTTGATCGGCATGCTGCTGCTCATGGGCATCGTGACCAAGAACTCTATTCTGCTGGTGGACTACGCAGCGCGTGCCATGCAGGAAGATGGCCTCAACCGGGTCGATGCGATGCTCGATGCCTGCGCCAAACGTTCACGGCCGATCCTCATGACCACCATTGCCATGGGCGCCGGCATGCTGCCGGTTGCTACAGGCTGGTCGGGCGATCCCAGCTTCAGAGCGCCGATGGGCGTGGCGGTCATCGGCGGGCTGATTGCCTCCACGGCGTTGAGCCTGTTCGTCGTGCCGGTCGTCTTCACGATTGCCGATGATCTGCAGCAGTGGCTGCGACGAGTGTTCGGTAGCAAACCGACGTACACGCCGGACGACGCAGAAGCGCAGCACGCCGAGAGTTAGTAGCCGGACCCGGAGGATGGAGCCCGCTGCCCCACGCCCTCCTCCTCAGATCGCTCGCAACGCGGCGGCCACCGGCAGACGCGCGGCACGAATGGCCGGAAACAAACCGCCGATCAGGCCGATCACGCCGGCCCAGACGATTCCGATCACCATCAATTCGGGACTCACGCTGAGGTCGAAAATCAATTGACCCTGCGCGGCGCCGCCGGTGCTCACGGTGTTGCCGTTGAAGAAAACCCAGGCGAGCAGCGAACCGATCACGCCACCGATGCAAGCCAGCAGCAGTGCCTCGGCCAGAACCGACACGATCATCGCCGTGGCGCCGAACCCTATCGCACGCAGCGTCGCGATTTCCCGCAAACGCTCGCTGACCGCGGCATACATCGTATTCAGCGCACCGAACACGGCACCCACGGCCATGATGCTGCCAACGAAGTAGGCCAGGAATGAAATCACGCGACTGATGCCTTTCGATGCCTGTTCGAAGTACTCAGGTTCCCTGAGCACATCGAGCGCCAGCGCCGGATTCGACGTCAGTGCATCCTTGAAGCGCTGAAAGGCTGCCGGCGATTCCAGCATGAGCGTCACGCTCTGGAAGGCACCGCGCTGATCCGAGGCAATCAGGGTTTCGGCATCGGTCATCAGCTCCGACTCATGCGAGTCGCCGGTGACGAACGTTCCGACGACGGTCCAGGTGGCGTTGCGCGTGCGCACCTCGTCGCCGATTGACACGCCTCGGTATTGCGCAGTCGCCGATTTGCCGACGATGACCTCGTTGACGGCAGGTTTGAACATGCGCCCAGCAGTCAGCTTGATTTCCGGCCGCAGTTCCAGCACCTGCCTGCCGACGCCGCGCAAAATCACATTCACCGTGGAATCGTCTTCGCGTTTGTGCAATGTGATCAACCGCATCGTCTCGGCTGACAGGATGGGATTGCCGGCCGAGTCGCGCTTCACGGCTGGCGCGTCGACAATCAGGCGCATCGAAGCGCGACTGACCGCGCTCGAGACTTCCGAGTTTGAACCATTGCGCATGACGATCACGCGGTCATCGCGGCCCGCATTCTCGATGGTCTTGATCATGCCGGTGGACATCGCGAGCACGGACGTCAGCACGGCAACGACGCCGGCGATGCCGATCACGATGACCAGCGACGTGGTCACACGCTGCGGCAGGCTGCGCAGATTCATTGCCGTCACCGCGCCGATCTGTCGGAAAAGTCTCATCGGTGCTCCCTGAAGCTCCGCCGCTCAACGTCCCGCGAGGGCATCGACGATGTTGAGTTGCCGCGCGCGCCACGCCGGCGGAAGACCGCTGACCAGTGCGAGCAGCAAAGCCATGCCCGCTCCCATGACGATCACGACCAGCGGCATCGAGAAATCATCGCCAAATATCTGCCGCAACGCAGGTGTTTCGAACACCAGGCTGGAGAGCGCCAGGCCCACCATCCCTGCAAACAGGCACAGCAACAATGCTTCGGTCAGCACCAGCAACAGCACTTTGCCATCGGCGAAGCCGAGCGTCTTCAGGACCGCCAGTTCGGCAGTACGTTCGCGCACCGACTGCATCATGGTATTGGCGGTGAGAAACAGCAGCGTGAACAACACCGCACCGACGATGGCATTCGCGATGAAATTGATGTCGCCCAGCTGCTTCAGCTGCATTACGGCTAGCGCCGATTCGGTCTGGGTCTGGGTTTCGTAAGTCGAGTTCGCAAACAGCGCATCGATCTGTTGCGAAATTCTCATTGCCTGATGCGGGTCATCGATCCCCACGATGTAGTAGTGCACCACGCCTTGGCCAAAGGCACTGGCTTCGTTGAAATAGTCGTAGTTCAAGTAGAACGCAGGAAATCCGGCGCCGTACTTGGACACATCGAAGGTGCCGACAATATCGAAATCCCAGGTGCTGCTACCGTCCTTCTTGGTCCAGATCGATGTGCCCACCGGAATATGATCACCGACCTTCCAGCCGCGCTGCTTCGCCAGTTGTTCGCTCAGCAGAACGCCGGTGCGAGTTTTCCTCATGGCCTCGAGGTACTCGGGCTTTATCTTGATATCTTTGTAAACACTGAACAGCTGCTGCGCGTCGGTTGCGAAGGCGGGCAATGGGTCCTGTGCCTTCTGGTAGAAGCCGCCGAAATAAGTCCACAACGATACTGCGCGCACGCCAGGCACCGACTTGATGCGATTGAGGTGCGCGATCGGCAGGCCGTCGGTCATGTTCGTCTTGGCCGACACATACAGCCGGTCGACATCGAGATTGGACGTTACGGTATTGAAGCCCTGATTGATTCCCTGCAACAGGCCAAACAACAGAAATGCCACGACGATGGACAGCATCGTGAACACGGTGCGCGTGCGCTTGCGCCACAGCCCAGCCCATACCAGCGAAAAATACTTCATGCAACGCGCCGCGCATCGTGCGCAAGTTGACCCTTGTCCAGATGCAACTCACGCGACGCATACTCTGCCGCTCTCGGATCGTGCGTTACCATGACGATCGTCTTGCCCTGCGTGCGATTCAGCGCCTGCAACAGGTTCATGATTTCCTCCGCGCTCTGGCGATCCAGGTCGCCGGTCGGTTCGTCGCACACCAGCAAGGTCGGATCGGCCACGATGGCGCGCGCAATCGCGACGCGCTGCTGCTGACCGCCGGACAGCTCATTCGGCTTATGCTTGGCGCGATCCGCCAGACCCACCAGTTGCAGCACGGTTTGGACACGCTCGCGACGCTGCGCGCGCGACAGGTTCGTCAACAGCAGCGGCACTTCGACGTTCGCTTCAGCCGTCAGCACCGGCAGCAGGTTGTAGAACTGAAAAATGAATCCGATGTGGCGGGCGCGCCAGTCGGCCAGTGCCCCACGCGACAGCTTGTCGATACGCTTGTCGCTCACTACCACTTCGCCGCTGGTCGGCTGATCGAGGCCGGCGATCAGGTTCAACATCGTGGTCTTGCCGGAACCGGATGGGCCCATCAATCCCAGGAACTCGCTGGCCTGAATTTCCAGATCGACGCCATGCAGGACCTCCACCGTCTGTTTGCCGCGGAGGTAGCTTTTTTTGACGTTGCGTAGTGACACGATGGCCGTCATCCCAACTCTCCCTCAGGGTCGTAGCGTGTGTATCAGCCCAAAGTGTATGCCGCGAATGCTCCTTGCGACACAGGCACACCGGTGAACAGCGGCGCTTTACCGGCCGGTGTGAAAGCAGTGTCAGGCCGGTGCGCGTTGCGGCTGCAGGCGTGCCTCGCGAATCGGCAGATTGACCGCTCCCGCCAGCAGCGCCAGCACCATGTCCGCATACCAGATCCAGGCGTAACTGCCCTGCGTCGCCAGTGCCACACCACCCAACCAGGCGCCGAGGAAGCCGCCGACCTGATGCGATACCAGCGTCAGCCCGAACAACGTGGCGAGATAGCGCGTACCGAACAACTTGCCGACGATACCGGAGGTAGGCGGCACCGTGGCAAGCCAGGTCACACCCAGCGCCGCCGCGAACAGGTACACATTGAATGCCGTCTTCGGCATGACCAGATAGATCGCGATGATGGCTGCGCGACTGGTGTAAATGAGCGCCAGCAGATGCTTCATTCGATAACGCTGTCCCAGCCATCCCGCCCCCAGGCTGCCGGCGACGTTGAACAAACCGATCAGCGCCAGCGAATTGGCCGCCACGGAGGGCGTGAGTCCGCACAGCTGCAAGTCGCTGGGCAGATGCGTGACCAGAAAGGCGATATGAAAGCCGCAGGTGAAAAATCCAGCGTGCAGGCACAGGTAACTGCGATCGCGCATGGCCTCGCGTAT
>JAIBJL010000219.1 GCA_020029545.1 Gammaproteobacteria bacterium | reverse complement strand
CCAAGGCCCGCAATGTTGAAGGCGCGCCCACCGGTATTTTCCGCACCGGACAGGCGTGCATGTTCAACAAAGATGTCGCGCGATGAGGAAAACTCGAAGTGCCGTGCGTAGCCCATGCGCTTCGCCACTTCGCTGATGATCCACCAGTCGGGCCGCGCTTCGCCAGCCAAGGGCATGAATGCGCGTTGTCGGGAAATGCGCCGATCCGAGTTGGTGACGGTACCGTCTTTTTCGCCCCAGCCCGCCGCAGGCAACAGCACGTGTGCAAGACTGTTGGTGTCCGTATGCTGCTCGCAATCGGAGATCACCACCAGTTCGCAGCGCTGCAGAGCTTCCTTGACCTTGTCGGCATCCGGCAGGCTCACGACCGGATTCGTCGCCATGATCCACACGGCTTTGATGCGTCCGTCATGAATGGCGTCGAACATTTCCACCGCTTTCAGTCCGGGCTTGGCGGCGATGGTCGGGCTCTGCCAGAAGTCCTGCACGATGCGTCGATGTTCGGCATCGCCGAGTTCCATGTGGGCCGCCAGCATGTTCGCCAGGCCGCCGACTTCACGGCCTCCCATGGCATTGGGTTGGCCCGTAATCGAGAACGGTCCCATACCCGGCTGTCCGATGCGCCCGGTCAGCAAGTGACAGTTGATGATGCTGTTGACCTTGTCCGTCCCCGAGGAGGACTGGTTGACGCCTTGCGAAAAGATCGTGATGACTTTTTCGGTGCGCGCAAACAGGTTGTAGAAATCCGCCAGCCGACGCTCATCGACGCGACAGATTTTGGCCACCGCGCGTAGATCGCCGGCCGTGTTGTCCGCGACACCGAGTGCGCGTCCGGAATCCAGCGTGTGACCGGCCACGAAGTCGGCGTTGACGACGCCGTGCTGGTGCAGATACGACAGCAGACCGTTGAACAGCCATACATCGGTACCTGCCCGCACAGGCAGATGCAGATCGGCAAATTCGCAGGTCGCGGTGCGCCGCGGATCAATGACGACAATCTTGAGATCCGGCCGTTGCTGCTTGGCTGCCGTGATTTTCTGGAAAATGATCGGGTGGCACCAGGCCGTGTTGGAGCCGACCAGCACGATCAGATCGCTCAGCGCCAGATCGTCATAGCAGATCGGCACCAGGTCTTCGCCGAATGCACGCTTGTGTCCGGCCACTGCCGATGACATGCACAACCGCGAGTTGGTATCGATGTTGGCCGTGCCGATGAAGCCTTTCATCAGCTTGTTGGCGACGTAATAGTCCTCGGTCAACAGCTGCCCGGAAACGTAGAAGGCAACCGAATCCGCACCATGCGTGTCGATGATGCGCCGGAATTCGCCAGCAACATGCGACAGCGCTCGATCCCAGCTCACGCGTTCGCGATCGATCTGCGGATACAACAGGCGGCTGTCGAGTTCGAGCGTTTCTCCCAGCGCCGATCCCTTGGAACACAGCTTGCCTTCATTGGCTGGATGGTCGGGATCGCCACTGATGACAATGGCATCTGAGTTGCGCTCGCGGGTCGCAAGCACGCCGCAGCCGACGCCGCAGTAAGGACAGGTGGTTCGTATCATCATTTAACAGCGACTCGGGCTCCTGCCACTCGCGCTGAGGGCGATGACAGGAAAAGGCGCGGCTTTTCCCGCATCGCTCGCCGCATACGCGGCGGGCACATCCATGTGCCTGGGTGGTGATGGGCGCAACCGGTCACTACTTTGCACCCGCAAACGCGGCGCCGAACAGCAGCTTGTCGCGCATGGCGCTGATGTCACGGCCTTCGTTCATGAGCTCGAAATACCAAGGCCCATCCTTCACGTCGCCATACAGTACGGCGCCACGAACCTTGTTGTTCTCGATAACGACACGCTTGTAGACGCCGCGCTTCGCATCGCGGAACACCAGGGCTTCGCTGAGCGGTCCGCCGACGAAGTCGCCTGCCGAGAACAGATCGATACCTGTGACCTTGAGTTGCGTAGACACCAGCGAACCGGTGTAGTGCCCGATGCCGAACTCGGCGAGGTGCGTGGCACAGACGTTCGCCTGCTCGAACAGCGGCGCAACCAGGCCGTAGGTGCTGTTGCGATGCTGTACGCACTCACCCACCGCGTAGATGCCGGGATCGAAAGTCTGCATCGTATCGTTCACCAGCACGCCGCGATCGCAACGCAAGCCGGCGGCCTTGGCGAGTTCGATATTCGGGCGGATGCCGGCAGCCATCACGATCAGGTCCGCTTCGAGTTCGCGTCCGTCGTCGAAGCGCACGCCCGCGGCCCGCGTGTGCGGCATGTCCGTGAGCGAATCGGGCGCCAGGCCACCCGGACCATAACCCGGGGAACGCGAATTGCTGGTGATTGCCACGGTCTTCGCCGGCATGCGGAATTTCAGTCCGCGCTTTTCCAGCGATTCTTTCAACAACGCCGCGGCGGAACGATCCAGCTGGCGTTCCATGAGCGTGTCGAAGATGTGCACGACGGTGACATCCATGCCTTGCTTCAGCAGACCGTTCGCTGCCTCCAGGCCGAGCAAGCCACCGCCGATCACGACCGCTTTGCGATGCGTGCGCGCCGCCTGCAGCATGGCATCGACATCGCCGAGATCGCGGAACGTGACAACACCCGGCAGGTCGTTGCCCGGCACGGGTAATACCAGGGGGTTCGATCCCGTTGCGAGCAGCAACCGATCGTAGGACAGTTCGACGCCGCTGCGCGAACGCACTTTGCGATGCAGGCGGTCGATCGAGGTGACCGGATCGTCCATGTGCAGCGTCACGCCTTTGTCGGCGTACCACTGCAGCGGATTCAGAATGATCTCTTCGACCTTCTTCTCTCCCGCGAGCACGGGCGACAGCAGAATGCGGTTGTAGTTCGGATGCGGTTCGTTGCCGAATACCGTGATGTCGTACGCGGCGGGCGCGATGTCGAGCAACTGTTCGACCACTTTCATGCCGGCCATGCCGTTGCCGACGACGATCAGTTTGCGTTTGCGCTCGACCGGACGCGCCGGCTCGCTCTTGACCCAGATCCGTCCATCGGTGACGCGTACGGGATAGACCCGCACCGATTGATTGGCATCTTCGATACAGCGCCCGGTCGCCAGGCTGAAATGCTGCTTGTACACCGGCGATGCAACCACGACTTCGCCTTGCAGATCGCCCGGCAGGCCGCGCGACAGCACATTGGCATTGCTGGTCGGATCGAAGTTATCGATTGCGTAGACATGCTCATCGACGCGGAAGAGGGCGAGTTGCCGCCCGTCCACCAGGGCCGCGACCCCGCTGTCCGGCAGGATTTCTTCCAGATCACAGATACAGCGCCAGGGGGTTTGCGACTTCATACGGCCTCTCTGCGGCGTTCGCTGCGCTCGGCATCGGTGGCGGGACGGACCTGGCCGCGCTCTTCGATGAACACCACATTGTCATCGGTGCGATCGCTGTTGACGAAATGACGGAAGCGCTTGAGCGTCTGGGTGTCGTTCACCGCTTTCTTCCATTCGCACTCGTAGGTGTCGATCACACGCGCCATGTCGGCTTCGAGTTCGGCGGCGATGCCGAGTTTGTCGTCGATGATCACCGCCTTGAGGTAGTCGAGACCCCCTTCCAGGTTGTCGCGCCACACCGAAGTGCGTTGCAGTCGATCGGCGGTGCGGATATAGAACATGAGAAAGCGGTCGACATAACGGATCAGTGTGGCGCTATCCAGGTCGCCTGCCAGCAGTTCGGCATGTCGCGGCTTCATGCCGCCGTTGCCGCAAACGTATAGATTCCAGCCTTTCTCGGTGGCAATGACGCCGACGTCCTTGCTCTGTGCTTCCGCGCATTCGCGCGTGCAGCCCGAGACGGCGAACTTGAGCTTGTGCGGCGAGCGCAGTCCCTTGTAGCGGTTCTCCAGGTCGATCGCGAAACCGACGCTGTCCTGCACGCCATAGCGGCACCAGGTGGAGCCGACGCAGGACTTCACCGTGCGCAGCGACTTGCCGTAGGCGTGTCCCGATTCGAAGCCGGCCGCGATCAGTTCACTCCAGATCAGCGGCAGCTGGTGCACCTGCGCACCGAACAGGTCGATACGCTGGCCGCCGGTGATCTTGGTGTAGAGCCCGTATTTCTTGGCGACGGCACCGATCACGATCAGTTTGTCTGGGGTGATTTCGCCGCCGGCGATGCGTGGCACGACAGAATAGGTCCCATCCTTTTGCATGTTGGCCAGGAAGTAGTCATTGGTGTCCTGTAGCACCGCCTTGTCGCGCTTGAGCACGAACTCGTTCCAGCACGAGGCCAGAATCGATGCCACCGCGGGCTTGCAGATATCGCAGCCCAGGCCGGCGCCGTGTTTGCCGATCACATCGGTAAAACTCTTCAGCTGACCGACGCGCACCAGGTGAAACAGTTGCTGGCGCGAGTACGGGAAGTGTTCGCAAAGATTGTTGTTCACGGCAACGCCGCGGCTGGCCAGTTCGGCCTTCAGCACCTGCGTGACCAGCGAACTGCAGCCGCCGCACGAAGTGGCCGCTTTCGTGGCCGTCTTCAGCGCGCCGATGGTGGTGCAACCGGCTTCGATGGCGCCGCAGATGGCGCCCTTGCTGACGTTGTTGCAAGAGCAGATCTGCGCCGTCATGGGCAGCGCGGCGATGCCGGTGGCGGCACTCTTGCGCGAGCCTTCGAAGGCGGGAACGATCATTTCTTCCGGATGCTCGGGCAGCTTGGTGCCATCCAGCATCATCTGCAGCCAAATGCCGTAGTCGTCCGCTTCGCCGATCAGAATGCCGCCGAGCAGTCGCGAGCCGTCTTCATTGACGACCAGCTTCTTATAGGTCTGCTTGCGTTCGTCGACGAAGGTATAAGCGCGGGCGCCGGGCAAGGCGCAGTGCGCGTCACCCAGCGAGGCGACATCGACGCCCAGCAGCTTGAGCTTGGTGCTCATGTCCGCGCCCTGGAACGAAGGCGTGTCGCGTCCGAGGAGACGGGCAAGACAAACCTGTGCCATCTGATAACCGGGTGCCACCAGGCCGAAAAGCTTGCCGTTCCACAATGCGCATTCGCCAATGGCGAAGATGTCGGGATCGGAGGTCAGGCAGTTGTCGTCGATGACGATGCCGCCGCGCTCGCCAAGTTTGAGCTCGGCGCTGCGTGCCAGTTCATCCCGCGGGCGAATGCCGGCCGAAAACACGATGACATCGGCTTCGAGCGAGGTACCGTCGGCGAAGTTCATCTTGTGACGCGCCGCCTCGCCATCGACGATTTCCCTGGTGTTCTTTTGTGTGTGGATGCCGACGCCAAGCGACGCAATTTTGTCGCGCAGCAGGCGACCGCCACTGTCGTCAACCTGCACGGCCATCAGTCGGGGGGCGAACTCGACCACATGGGTGGACAGCCCAAGATCCTTGAGCGCCTTCGCAGCTTCCAGGCCGAGCAGGCCGCCGCCGACGACGACGCCGGTCTTGCTCACGCTGGCGGCGGCGCGAATGGCTTCGAGGTCTTCGATGGTGCGATAGACAAAGCATTGGGGTCGATCGCGGCCGGGTAGCGGCGGTACGAAAGGATACGAGCCGGTGGCCAGCACCAGCTTGTCGTACGGAATGCTGCGTCCCGCCGACGTCGTCACGATCTTGTGCGTTCGGTCAATCGCGGTGGCTTGGTCGGAAAAATGGATCGTGATGCCGTGCTGGTCGAAGAATCCCGGCGTCACGAGCGACAGCGCTTCGGCGTCCTTGCCCGAGAAGAAGGACGAAAGTTGCACGCGGTCATATGCGGCGCGCGGCTCTTCGCACAGCACCGTCACATCGTACGGCGCCTGTTCCGCTACCAGTCGCTCCAGCAGCCGCTGGCCGACCATGCCGTTACCAATGACTACCAGTCTCTGCATTGTCATAAGAACTCCATCAACACCATGCAGACAGGCTGCCGGACAACCCGTCAGGGACATACATCAGGTGAGACCCGGTTGCGTCCTGCTCGCTCCATTGCGCGCATGACGGGTGCCAGTCGACTGGCTAAGCGGGTTGCTGCGCCCAGCGTTGGAGCAGCAGGAAATCAAACGTCACGATGTGTGTGGCAGACTGATGGGCCGAAAACGACCGTCTGCGGCTCGGGCCCGTCCCGAGATCACATCGAAAATTCGTCATGCACCTTGGTGCATGTTGCCGGCACGCCGCGCAATGGCCGCGCGCTACATCGTCTGCCCGTGCGCAGGCTGGAGCGCGCGCACACTCGGCGTACACTATGGCGTCGCACCCTCCGGAATCGCATCCGACGCGGCTTGTGCGTCACGTGCGGCGAGTGCGTCTTGATACAGCCGGCGTTCCTCAGCTTTGTGTTCGCTGCTGAAGCGCACGGCAATCGCACACAGGGCACTCAACGCTACCGTGGTACCGAGCAGCATCAATGCATGCTGAGTCGTGTCCGTGCCCTTGACCAGAAATCCAGCCAGTACCGCACCGACGTTGCCACCTGCGCCGACGATGCCGGCAACCCCGCCGAGTGCTTTGCGATTGACGAACGGTACGAGGCTATAGGTGGCGCCGCAGGCCATGTGCGTGAACAGTCCGAAGATCAGCATGGCGATCAGGGCCATGGCCGGAGTACTCGTGTGTGCAAACAGCATCAGCCCGGCACCTTCTGCCAGCATGAGCACGAACAGCAGCATGACGCGACCGTCGAGCCCCTTGCCGTGCGCAATCTTGTCGGAGGCCACACCGCCCAATGCACGAGCGAACAGCGCCAGCAAACCGAAAGAGCCCACATACAGGCCCGCCGTGACGACGCTCAGGCCGAAGCGGTCGACGTAATACATGGCAGCCAGATTGTGGATCGTGAGTTCGACGCCGAAGCAGGCGCCGTAGGTGATGAACAGCATCCAGACCCGGTAATCGCGCGCGGCGGCCATGAAAGTCTGCATGCCACTCTTGCGCTGTGCGTTGCCGCTCGCCAGGCGTACGCTCGCGCTGCCCAGGTTGCCTTCGGGCGTGTCTTGCGCGTAGCGATAGTAGATCACCGCCATGATCAGCATCAGCAAGCCGGGCACCAGCAGCGCTACGCGCCAACCCATCGTCGGTTCGAGGCCGAACGACAGCACCGTGGCGACAATCAGCGGCATCAATGCCTGGGTGGCGCCACCGCCGGCATTGCCCCATCCGGCCGCCGTGGCATTTGCGGTACCGACGATGTTGGGCGCAAACATGATCGAGGTATGAAACTGAGTGATCACGAACGACGCGCCGATCGCACCGATGCACAGGCGCCAGAACAGAAACGCCTCGTAGCTGCTGGAGAAGGAGATGGCAATGACGGGCACGGCGCCCAGTGCCAGCAGCCAGGTGTAGGTCAGTCGTGCACCAAAACGATCGCACAGCGGACCGACCAGCAGGCGCACGAAAATGGTGACGCATACCGCTGCGATGTTGATGTTGGCAATCTGGTCCTTCGTCAGTCCCAGTTCATCGCGAATGATCGGCATCAGCGGCGCGACGGCAAACCACGCGAAGAAACAGACGAAAAACGCCATCCATGTGAGATGGAACGCGCGCATCGGGATCGATGCGAAACTCAGTAACTGTAGTCGGGTTGCCCGCTGATCCATCCATCTGCTCCTGTTCGTTGGAGGAGCAAATGCAAGCGATGTGCCACTCGGCGGGGCAATGAATCAGTGGCTTACGCGCCGCGCGCGCGGTTTTTGCGCGCGCATGGTGCATGTGCACATAAATGACACGTCATCACGGTGCAACGCGATCAGATGAGGCAAAAAACCAGCACGCAGGTCTCAGAACCCGCCGGGTCACACCCGAATGGGGAGGTTCGGCATAGGTTCAGTGCGATGACGCAGACGATTGCTACAGCCAGACCTGCAAGCTCGCCGCCAGGCTCTCGCGCTACAAAGGGGCCATTCTCCGTCTTACGCCGGCTCCAGCCGTTCGCCTTCCGGTGGCGGGAATTCGCTGCAGACAGCATGCAACCAATCGCGGAAGCGTCGCACTTTCGGCAGATCGAAATTGTGCGGCGGGGCGACGAAGTAATAGGCGTTGAGCTGACGCACGCTCTGTGCGGAGGGACGGACCAAGCGGCCGGCTGCCAGATCGCCGGCGACCAGCGACCAGCGCGCCAGCGCCAGGCCGTGACCCTGCTCGGCTGCGGCAAGCAGCGAGGCTGAATCGTCGAGCACCGGTCCGC
>JAIBJL010000545.1 GCA_020029545.1 Gammaproteobacteria bacterium | reverse complement strand
GCCTCATCGCTGAGAAGCTTGGAAAACCCGTTGAGCGCGCGCAACGGGGCGCGCAAATCGTGCGACACCGAATAGGCGAAGGCTTCGAGCTCCCGGCGCACTTCGTCCAGTTGCCGTTTGGTGCGCTCGAGTTCCGCTTGCAGGCGCGCGACATCCGCTGCGCAGGAATCGGGGTTGCGGGTCGACATTGGGTCGTTCATGCCAGGCGTCGCGTCGGTAGATTCACTGGGGAGATCCCAGCCAGTTGCGTCGCCAGAGGATTGCGCCCATCGTCGCGGGCGATAGCCAGCATCATGCCGATGGCCATCCAGAATCCGTCGTAACGGTCGAGCAGCGGAATGCTGTGAAAGTTCATGCCGAAAACTCCGCTGATCAGCGTTGCCGGCATGAAGATGATGGTGATGACCGTGAGCAGGCGGACTTCGACGTTGAGGCGGTTGCTGACACTCGACTGATACACTTCCAGCATATCACGGATGAGATCGCGCATTGCGTCCTGTGATTTGATGACATGCACCGTGTGGTCATGGACGTCGCGCAGATAGGGCTGCGTCTCGCTGCGAAAGAAGCGGGTGTCGGCCCGGATCGACCGGTTGATCACTTCGCGCATCGGCCAGATCGCACGGCGTGGATCGACGGTTTCCCGCTTGAAATGGTGAATGCGCGCCAACAGGACAGGCGAAGCGTTGTGCAGTACCTGATCTTCGAGTGCTTCCGCGCGATCGGTGATGCTCTCCAGCACCAGGAAGTAGCGATCGACCAGCGCGCCGAGCAGTTCATAGACCAGATAGTCGTGTCCGAGCGAGCGCATGCGGCACATGTCCGCGCGCAGGCACTGGCGCACCGGTTCGAACAGTCCCGAAGGGCGCTCCTGGAACGTCAGCACGAAATTGCGTCCGATGACGATGCTGATCTGTTCGGTCGTGACGTCGATTGTCTCGATGTCGAACTCCACCGCGCGTGCGACTATGTAGAGGTATTCGCCGCAATCGTCGACTCTCGGGCGCTGACTGGGATTGAGTATGGCTTCGAGTACCAGCGGATGCAGGTGGAACCGGCTGCCGATCTCGCTCATGATCGATGTGTCCTGCAATCCATGCACGTTCAGCCGGAGTGTGGCGTGGGTCGGGCTGCAGGCGCGCGAGTCCTCAATCGAGTCGAAACCGTGTTCCTCGATTGCATTGGCATCATATTCGATCAGTGTGATCGTCGGTCGGGCGGTCTTGATCTCGCCGAGATGCACCAGCGATCCCGGCAGCAGATCCGCCTTGATGGAGCGGCGCGTCTGCTTGTGCCGGCGTGACCGGGCGCTTCGCGAGGAGCTGTCTTTGACCATGTGACTTGATTCAGGTTGACTCGTCATTTCCTTGGTCCCGGCCGTTGCGCCGTGGAAGGCCCTAGGAATGGGCGATTGATTTGAGTATGATAGCGCCGGCTCATCGTCGTCGGGCACACTACCAATACCTATAAGACGCTCTCGCGAGCCAACATCCCTTCAGTATCTGGATTCAAACGAAGTCAACACATCTCAGCAAGGGGAGACATTGATGCCAGTCGTTATTGGTATTCCGGCGGAAGTCGCAGCTGGCGAGAAGCGCGTTGCCAGCGTGCCCGAAGTCGTTGAAAAACTCGTCAAGCTAGGCTTCTTGGTGGCGGTGCAAAGCGGGGCAGGCGATGCGGCCAATTTCAGCGATGACGCCTACCGCGCCTCGGGCGCCGAGGTCGTGAATGGCGCCGCAGCACTTTGGGCGAAATCCGACATCGTTTTCAAGGTGCGCGCTCCCTCCGACGATGAAATCCGTCTGATGCACCCGGGAACCACACTGGTCTCCTTCATCTGGCCTGCGCAGAACCCCGAATTGATGCAGCAGCTCGCGTCGCGCAAGGTCACCGTGCTGGCAATGGACTCGCTGCCGCGCATGCTGAGCCGCGCCCAGAAGATGGACGCGCTGACCTCGATGGCCGGCATTACCGGCTATCGCGCCGTGATCGAGGCGGCGCATCACTTCGGCCGCTTCCTCACCGGCCAGATCACCGCGGCGGGCAAAGTGCCCCCGGCCAAGATTTTCATCGCCGGCGCCGGCGTCGCCGGTCTGGCTGCGATCGGCACCGCGGTCTCGCTGGGCGCCATCGTGCGGGCCAATGACACCCGTCCCGAGGTCGGCGATCAGGTGGTGTCGATGGGCGGCGAATTCGTCACCGTCGATTATGAGGAAGAAGGCTCGGGCGGCGGGGGCTACGCCAAAGTCATGAGCGAAGGCTTCCAGAAGGCCCAGCGCGAGATGTACGCCAAGCAGGCGAAAGAGGTGGACATCATCATCACCACCGCCCTGATCCCCGGCAAGCCCGCACCGCGCCTCATCACCGCCGAGATGGTGCAGTCGATGAAGGCGGGCAGCGTGATCGTCGACCTGGCGGCAGAACAGGGCGGCAATTGCGAACTGACCGAGCCCGGCAAGGTGGTGGTCAAGCACGGCGTCATCATCATCGGTTACACCGATCTGCCGAGCCGACTGGCCAAGCAGTCTTCCACGCTCTACGCAACCAACCTGTTCCGGCTGACCGAGGAGCTCTGCAAGACCAAAGACGGCGTTATCAACGTCAACATGGACGACGAAGCCATCCGCGGCCTGACGGTGATCAAGGATGGGACGGTCACCTGGCCCCCACCCGCGCCGCAACTCCCGGCCGCGCCGCCGGCCGCGGCCAAGCCGGCGGCCGCGAAACCGGCGGAAAAATCGAAGGGGCATGGTCACGGCGGCAGCAGCGCGCCGGCCTCGGCTACCAGCACTGCAATCATGTTCGCCATTGCTGCCGTCATGTTCTGGTTCATCGGTGCGAGCGCGCCGGCAGCCTTTCTCGCCCACTTCACCGTCTTCGTGCTGGCCTGCTTCGTCGGCTACATGGTGGTGTGGAACGTCACGCCGGCGCTGCACACGCCGCTGATGAGCGTCACCAACGCGATTTCCAGCATCATCGCGATCGG
>JAIBJL010000218.1 GCA_020029545.1 Gammaproteobacteria bacterium | reverse complement strand
GGTTCTTGCCGCACTACTCCTCGAAGTTCTTCCGCGACAAGGTGTACGCCAGCATGTTGCTCGCCGGGGTCGATGTGCCGCAGCAGCGCTGGTTTACCAACCTGCCATGGAAGGGCAATGTCGGCTCGGCATCGATGTACATCATCCTTGACGAGTTCCGGCGTTCCGAGCGGCTGCAGCGCGGCCAGCGCCTGCTGTGCTACGTGCCAGAGAGCGGCCGGTTCGCCACCGGCTTCATGCATCTGACGGTCGTGTGACGGAGCCTGCTGCCGATGGACAAAGGATCGGTACCCCAGGATGACTCGCCGACCTATGCAGGCCACCACAAGCTGATGTACGCGGTGGACGAACAGGGTCGCTACACCGGCGTGCAGTCCAGCGGCTGGGACGTGGAAGCTTATGCAACGCTGCTGGCGGTCACCGAAATCGATCGTCTTCGCGATGACGCCTGGCACCGCGCACGGGACGGACGCACCTCACCGCTCGAATATCACATGTATCGCAAACGCATGGAGCTGGCCACGCTGGCGGCAACGACGGGGCATTGGCGCTGGCGCATACGCCGCCACTTTCACCCGCAACGCTTCCGCAAGCTGTCGGATGCGGTATTGCAATGTTATGCGGATGTCATGGGAATGACGGTCGACGAACTACGCCGCCTGCCGCAGCGACCCGATGTCTGAATCCGTGGGATTCGCGCATCGCCAGTCCGCGCACTGCGAAAGCGGTGTCGCCTCATCGATGCTGTCACACTATGGTCTGCCCATCAGCGAACCGATGGCCTTCGGCCTCGCTGCCGCGCTGACCTTCGCGTACATCCCCTTTGTCAAGATGGCAGGCATGCCGCTCATCGCCTATCGCATGCCGCCAGGCGCGATCATCAAGGCCATGCAGAAGCGCCTGAACGTGCGCATGGTACGGCAGAGATTTCGCGACCCTGAAACCGGCATGCGCGCGCTCGATGAGCAGCTGGCACAGGGACGCATCGTCGGCTTGCAGACCTGCATCTACTGGCTGCCGTATGTCCCCGACTCCTTCCGCTTTCACTTCAACGCGCACAACCTGATCGTGTATGGACGCGAGGGGGACGATTACCTCATCAGCGATCCCATCTTCGAGACCACGACTCGATGCGCACGCGATGCCTTGCTGAAAGCGCGCTTTGCCAAAGGCGATCTCGCCGCCAAGGGCTTGATGTACTACGCCGATCCGCAGGCGAATCGCGTTGCGCACATCGACTACGCCACAGTGATTCCGCAGGCCGTGCGCGCCAACCTTCGCATCATGCGCAAGGCACCACTGCCGGTGATCGGCGTCAAGGGCATTCGTTACCTGGCACGTCGGGTCATGCAGTTGCACCGCGCGCCGCAGGCGCAGATTTCGCTCTATCTCACCCACATTGTGCGCATGCAGGAAGAAATCGGCACGGGCGGTGCCGGCTTTCGTTTCATCTATGCTTCGTTCCTGCAGGAAGCCGCGAACTTGCTCGATAGCCCGTTGCTTGCGGAAGCTTCCCGCAAGATGACGGATGCCGGCGATGAGTGGCGGCGCTTTGCGTTGCACGCCACCAAGATGAGTCGCGGCCGTCAACCGCTGGACCTCGATGCGTTAAGCGTCGTTCTCAACCGTTGCGCCGACTATGAAGCGCACGTCTGGGATCTACTCAAAGCCGTGTGACGTGGTAGGTCGGGTTTCAACCCGACTCATTTTCAGCGCCGCGCCCTTTGCGCACCATGAAGGCGCTGTACCTTCCGCGAGGATCGGCATTGATGTGCAGCAGTTGGCTGCCGGCCGCGGCTCGCCCCAGAAAATCGC
Source organism: Gammaproteobacteria bacterium (assembly GCA_020029545.1). Lineage (GTDB taxonomy): Bacteria > Pseudomonadota > Gammaproteobacteria > Steroidobacterales > Steroidobacteraceae > Steroidobacter. The sequence goes on along the minus strand of JAIBJL010000218.1, from coordinate 6,367 downwards.
CGACTGCGGCGCTGCTCTGGCTATCGTAGTACGCGCGGGCGCTGCGATAGTCGAAACATTCGCGCACGCCGATCTCGCGTTGTATCGACGCAAGGTCCGGGTCGTTGAGAAATTGTCCGCCGCTGATCAGGGTGTCGGCGGTGAGCGTCAGTGTACCGAGCCATTTCATGAGTGCGCCGTAATCGGCATGCTGCTCGACTGCCAGGATCACATCACTTGCCGCGAACGTCGCACCCGCATCGCCCAGCCACAGCCAGTGGCTTGCTTCGCCGGGCGTCACGTCGGCGGCGATTCCCAGATGTGCGCGATGCCGATCCAACGGCGGCACGACGACATCGACGACGCCCACCAATGCAGCCTTCACCTGGCCGCGCTCGAGATCCAGCTGTGCCAGCTGCAGTGCGCTTTCGAAAGCAAAGTAGCGATTGCAGACAAAGCTGCTGCGACTGGAGAGTTGCAGTTGCTGCGCTGTGTAGAAACATGCGGCATTGCTGACGGTGTTGATGAAACTGAGCGGCTTGGGCGCCTGGCTCTCGCGAAACAGCTGGTCGAAAACCGCGAGCGTCACTTCCAGGTCGCCGCGAGCGGAGGCCAGATAAACCGCCGTGTCCGGTGGTATCCGCTCGCCTGCCGCGCAGCGCCCAGCGCCGATCAGCGCCAACTGGATGAATCGGCCGATGCGGCGCACGTGCGTGCCCACGATGTCCTTGACCAGCGCCTTGAGTTCGGGCGGATCGCTCGTGACGGGCTCGCAGTAATTACCCGAGGAAATGATACGCAACGGTGTCATCCTCACACCTTGTCGCCGGATACGATCAACGACGTGTTGTTGCCGCCGAAGCCAAAGAAGTTGAGCATATAGTTGCCGGGCTCCAGCGGACACGCCTGTTGATTCAATGTGACGCCCAGATCGCTGTCGCTGGCGCATATCCCAGGCGTGCCGATCAGAAATCCCTCCTGCGCGGCTGCGCAGAACAAGAGCAACTCATTCAATCCGCAGGCGCCCAAGGTATGGCCGATGAAGGGCTTCAATGCGCAGAGCGGCGGCAGCGTGGCGAAGACACGTTTCATACCGGCGACTTCTGCCTCGTCGTTCAACAGACTCGCCGTGCCATGCACTTTGATCGTCGCAATCTGTTCCGCAGCCAGTGACGCCGATTGCAACGCGGCACCCATCACTGCTGCGATCGTGGAGCCATCCGGATGCGCCGCGGACACGCTGTGTGTGTCGCAAATATTTCCTGCCCCTCGCAGCCGGAACGTGCCGAACCCGCGTGGCTCAGGTCCCAGAACCAATGCCGAGCAGCCTTCGCCGAGCACCAGGCCATCGCGCGTACGATCGAACGGCTTCATATTGCCCGACGCCAGCAGCTGCAACCCATGAAATCCCATGGCAGTGATGACATTGAATAGTTCGACGCCCACCACCAGCGCATGACGCAATCTGCCGGAACGCACCATGGCATCTGCGTACACGAGCGCATTGGCGCTGGCAGTGCATGCCGTGTTGAAACTGAAATCCGGCCCGCGAAAATCAAATTTCCGGCATAGCCATGCGGCTAGATTGCCGAGGCTGCTGCTGCCTGCAAGCGCAACGGCATCCGTGTGCTCCTTGAGTTCCCGCCGGTAGCGCGCTTCGGCCACCGAGATATCCGCCGACGAACTGCCCATGAACAGTCCCACACCGGCGCGCTCCACGCTCGTCAGGCCTGCCGCTTGCAAGGCGTCCTCGACCACGGTTTCGAGCACTCGATACAGACGTCGCTCGACATCGACCGGATGATCGTCGCTCAGCAGGCGATAAGGAACACTATGCTGTTGCTGGGCAAATTCGGCGAGCGTTCGTTGCGGCGAACTCGGTGCCCGACGCACGGCTTCGATACTGGCGGGGAACCCTCTGCCCAGCACGGTATGCATGCTGGCGCCAATGAAATAGGCGGCGCTCACGCGGTGTCCATCAATCGGGCTGCGCGTCCATGATGGTCGCTGCCAGTGCATTGACACTACCCAGCGCACGCTGCGCCGCTACGCTGCCTTCGATGCGAACGCCATACTGATCCTTCACTGCCAGGCAGATTTGCAGTGCATCGAGGGAATCCAGTGCCAGAGCGCCACCGATCAGCAGTTCCTCGTCGCGAATGGATTCAGGCTCGACGTCCTTATCGCATTCTTTGACGATCATCGCCTTCAAGGACTGCTTCAGTGTTTTGAGTTCAAGCCTTGCCATTGAAGTTCTCAGCAGTCATGCGGTCATTCCTAATCCTAAGTTAAGCGCGTGCCGCCCTTCTTCACCTCTCCCCTGGGAGAGGTCGTGCGGAGCACGGGTGAGGGAAAGCGCACCGCGCCTGTTTGACGCTGCCGCGTCTCCCCTCACCCGCACTGTGTGCGACCTCTCCCAAGGGAGAGGTGAAGAAAGACTCGATTCGCCTTAACTTAGTGCCATTCAAGCCTACTTACTAATCAATACGACGTTGCTGCAGCCACCCTGCCAGCACAATGGCCAGCGTGCCGAATGCAGCGAGCGCGCCGGCATAGGGCGCTATCGCCACAAAGCCCTCGCCTCGCAACAACACGTTCAGGAACCCCTCAAGGCCCCAGGACATGGGCGACAGGTGAGCAAGCGATTGCATGGCAGGCGGCATGACGAATCTCGGCACCATAATGCCACCTACGGCAGCCAGAATGATATTGCCGGTGCCGCCCAGCAGCGTCGCCTGCTCGGTCGTCTTTGACACCACGGCAATCAGCAACGCGAGACCGAGCGCGGCAAGACTCAGGCTGGCTGACATGATCGCAAGCATCGCGAACGAACCATTGATCTGCAATCGGTCACCGCCGACCCATGGCACAACAAAGCAGCCTACCAGCAGCATGAGTGCGACTTGTGCCTGATTGAGGAAGAAGTACGGAATGAGCTTGCCAGCGAGCAGTGCCGGGCTGCCCAGATTGGTGCTGCGCAGTCGCAGCAGGGTACCTTGCTGTCGTTCGCGAATCAGCGTGTTGGACAGCGGCACCACGATGAAGAACGCAGCGAAAACCAGCCAGGCCGGCACGCTCTGCTGCACGGAACTGGGAATGACTTCCTTGTCGGCACTGCGGTACGCGTAATGCACGCGGAGCCCGTGCTGCAACCACTGCGGATCGGCAGGCAAAGACCCTGCAAGAGTCGGGTTGCCGGCGAGTAACGTCGCAACCAACCCTTCGGTCCAGCGGCGACCGAGCGATTCGCGCAGCAGCGCGAGAAACACAGCTTCAGTCTGCTTGGAAGTATCGGCCGCCACATGCACGTGCAGCAACGGACCCTCCGTGTCGTTCGGCGAGTGACTCACTCGCTCGCCGAACTTCGGACTGATATCGACGGCAAAAGCATAGCGGTCGCCGCGCACCAGTTCGACGATGCGTTCCGCTTCGGGCAGCGACGGCAGCCGGTGCACCGTAAACGCGCCGCTTGCATCGATTTCGGCCAGCAGTGCTCGCGACGATTCGCTCTGGTCGCGATCGATCGCGAGCACCTGCAACTTGAAACCGGCGCGTGCGGCAAACTGTTCCTGCAAGGCCAGCGACATGATCAGGATGAAGGCAAGTGGCATCGCAAACAGCAGCAGCAAGCCATGCCAGTCGCGGCACACGAGCAACGTCTCCTTGCGAATGCAGGCGGCGAGTGCGCGAGCGTGCATCAGGCGCTTGTCGATTCTGGAAAAGAAAGACGGCGTGGCATGCCCTGGCGAGCATCGGACTCGCTGCCCTCGATCAGCCGGAGATAGATCTGTTCCAGGCGCGTGACGCCATACTGAATTTGCACGATGGTTACGCCTTGCGCTTGCGCGACTGCCAGAATCTCGCGCACATCTTCCAATCCGCGAGCGGTCGTCAGCGTCCAGCTGTAGGTGCCTGCGGCTCGCGGCTGCCAGGCGCCCCATGCGTGCACCAGGTCGTCGGACGGCGCATTCGCCAATATCAGATGCAGTTCAGGATGAGTGGCGCGAGCCAGGAAGGCGTCCATCGGATCGCAGGCGAGCACGCAACCATGATCGATGATACTCAAGTAATCGCAGATCGCCTGCACTTCTTCCATGTAGTGCGAGGTGTAGATGAGGGTCACGCCGGCACTCTTGAGATCGTTCAGCGCGGCCAGGATGGTCTGCCGGGAACGCGCATCGACACCGACAGTCGGTTCATCGAGATACAGGATGCGCGGCGCGTTGAGCAGTCCGATCGCGAGATTCAACCGCCGCTTCAGGCCACCGGAATAATGCTCTGCGCGCCGGTCGAGCACCTCTTCCAGACGACATACGGCGATACAGTGATCCATGCGACGGGCCAGCTGCGGACCGGTGACACCATACACGCTGGCAAAGAACCGCAGGTTCTCGCGACCCGTGAGCGGCAGATAGAACGCGAAATCCTGCGGCACCAGTGCGCTCATCTGCTTTATTTGCACGGCATCGCGGATCAGATCCAACCCGGCAATGCGAATGCTGCCTTGTTGCGGCTCGCGCAGCCCGGTGAGCAACGACAGCAAGGTGGTCTTGCCTGCGCCATTGGGCCCGAGCAAACCAAAGGTACTGGCTGCCGGGACCTGCAGGTCGATCGATTCGAGCGCCGCGGCAGGGGCATTCCGGTAGCGATAGGTCAGTCCTTCGATGCTGATCATGGGCGCCAAGCGCGTCGGGGCGGTGGTGTCGCGTCGCACGCTCATCGTCATATTAAGGACTGCCGGTCGTCAGGGACAGGGTGTTCTCCGCGCTGCCATTCGATGCTGCCAGATACACGGCACCCGGCTGCTGGCGCGCCAGCAGTTGCAACAACGGCAGTGCGCGGGCTGCCGGGTTGCTACAGCGCAGGCTCTCCAAGGCAGGATCACTCAGTGTGGTTTCGGCAGCGGTTGCCGGCTCGACTCGCAAGCGCGCCAGCGGATTTCCACGCGGTTGAACACACAACAGCAGGGCCACGCCAAAGCCGCAGCCCACCGGCCGCTTGCGCCACAACGGTTCGCTCGCGGGCAGATCGTAGGCAACCAGCAACGTATCGCGGTGCTCGACATGCACCATGCTCAACGCTTCCAGCAGGCCCACGACGAACCCCGCGTCCCAGGCAGAGATTGCAGTCGATGGTCCTTGCGCGCCGGCCGCAATGCTCCAGTAACCTGCTGCAGCATTGTGCACCGAGTTGTGAAAATCGGTGGGTGAAACCGGGCGCTGCGGTGTGGCCAATGCAGTGCATAGCCGGTTGGCAATCTGCAGGTCACCGTCGGCTGACACGAAAACGGTGGCCAAATCGCGCGCACGAACCGCGTCGCCTCGCGTCGCTGCTTCGGCGACGCGAAACGCCATGCGCACCGTGTGGCTGGCACGGCGTCGTTCGTTGGGCGGCAGCAGGTTGGGCTGGTAGGCAGGCAGCTCGGCAGGGCTGTAGCGCTGCTCACCACGCAAAACCGGCGCGGCGGCTTCCCAGCTGGACAATCCTGGTCCTGCCACGGCCACCGTTTCGATGTAGGCATCGAGCACCTGCAACGTCATTGCGCCCTGCCCAGGATCAGGCTGCAATTGCTACCTCCGAATCCGAAGGAATTGCTCATCACGACGTTCACTGCCGCACGACGCGTCTCCATGAGAATGTTCGCCTGGAGCGCAGCGTCGCGCGTTTGCGTCTGCAAACTTCTGGGCAGCAGGCCGGTCTCGATGCACAGCAGCGAGAGCGCCGCCTCGACAATGCCCGCTGCACCCAGCGTGTGGCCAGTCCATCCTTTCGTCGAGCTGCACGGCGTCGCCGTCCCGAACTCACTGACGACGCCGCGATCTTCGGCCGCATCGTTGGCTTGCGTGCCGGTGCCGTGCAGATTGATGTAGTCGATCGTCGCAGCCGGCAGCGCGGCGCGATCCAGCGCGGCGCGCATCGCAGCCGCGGCACCGCGTCCATCGGGATCGGGCGATGACATATGGTGAGCATCGCTGCTCTCGCCGTAACCCAGCAGGCCGTATGCACTCGCTGCAGCTTCGGGACGCTCCAGAATCGCAAAGCCGGCGGCCTCACCGATCGAAATGCCTTTGCGCGCGACATCGGCAGGCTTGCACACTTCATTCGACAGCAACTGCAGCGAGTTGAAGCCATACAGCGTCGTGAGACACAAGCTGTCCACGCCACCCACGATGGCGGCATCACACAGGCCTGTCTGCATCGCCCGATAAGCCGCGGCGAACACTTTGGCACTGGAAGAGCACGCCGTCGAAATGGCAACCACATGGCCGTCGAGCCCCAGCGCCTGGGCGACGAAATCGGCTGTCGAAAAAATGTTCTGGGTGTGACGGTAGTCGAACCAGTCGGGGAGTCCGGATGGGCTGTGGCCGGAATGAGGAAGCATGGAGGA
>JAIBJL010000217.1 GCA_020029545.1 Gammaproteobacteria bacterium | reverse complement strand
CGGCGCAAGGCATTTTCGCAGCTCATCTGTTCGTAGGAAAAGTTTGTTGAATAACTCCTTTTCGTGCCTAGTTCGGTAATTCAATGCGTCATTGAATGGCTCGCTCAGCGAGTCAATGGTTTTCCAAGTCATGCCGTTTGTCATAGCAACTTCCAAGTTATCTCAGCGTCTCAGCTAGAGAAACCTTTATCTACGCGCCACATCGCACATCGACAAGTGGCACTTCCCCCCCCAAAAAAAACCCCGCTCTGCGGCGGGGTCTCTGAGTCGGCGGGTTAGTCCCCTTCGTGCCGGAAAACCATGTCACCACCGATCCGGTGGTTACTGTCCCGTTGGAGAACGGGATCCAGTTGAAGAAGTGAATCCAGATTAAAATCCCTGTTGACGAAGCAATATACAGAAGTGTGTGGCCTTGCGCGAGGTAGTGACGCGAAGCGTCGACCGGCTCTCCGGGATGTCGGACTGAAGTCCGACCCACAGGGAGGTGGGAAGTGCCGAGCTGTGTATGGAACACAGCCGGCCGACCCACAGGAAGTCGACCGAGCGATGTCCGGAACTGGGTCCCCGCCTGCGCGGGGATGACGAACGCGCGTTGCTCGTTCGTCACTCATCCACATTTGCTATCCCCACAACTCAAGCAAGTCATACACCCATCCATCATCACGACCGCGGCGGTGCTGCACTTCAGGCACAGCTGCGCGCCATCCGGAAAGTGGCTCTTGGCGAACGCGTCGGTCTGTTTGGCGCGCGATTCGTATTCCGCCTTTTTCTCTTCGATCAGCTTCTTGCGGTCCTCATCCATTTCGGGCCGCTTGAGCAGCCCGATGAACTGCAGGTGCTTTTCGATCACGTAGCCGAGTTCGGCGATGATCGAGGGCATGAACTTGCCGCCGGTCTGCCAGTAGCCGCCGCGCGGGTCGAACACGGCCTTGAGTTCATCGACCAGGAAGGTGACGTCGCCGCCTTTGCGGAACACGGCCGAGATGATTCGCGTGAGCGCGACGATCCACTGGAAGTGATCCAGGTTCTTGGAGTTGATGAAGACTTCGAACGGACGGCGCTGTTCGTTCGCGGTTCCTTCGTTCAGCACGATGTCGTTGATCGTGACGTACATGGCGTGATCGGACACCGGGGTCTTGATCTTGTAGGTGCTGCCGATGAGCACATCCGGACGCTCGATCTTTTCGTGCATCCAGATGACTTTGGATTCCTTGCGGCGTTCTGCCTCCGCAGAAACAGCAGCAGCGGCTTTCTCGGCAGCAATCCGGTCTTCGGGCTTTTCTACCCGGTACTTGGTGATCTTTTTGTCGATTTTGATCATTGACACTCCAAGCATGCGCTCTGCGCCGCTTACGTTATGGCGACCGGCTACGGCCAGACGGAGAAGGGATTTGAACTCTTACCGTCGCCTGTTGCCCGTGGGCCCGTTGCCCGGCAAATTCGTTAGAATTTGCCGTAATACCCTTCCTTCATGGCGTCGAACAGGTTGGCGGCGGTGTGCATTTCGCCGTCGTATTCGATCTGTTCGTCGCCCTGCGCTTTCAACTCGGTGCCGTCTTCGAGCGTGAACACATACGTGGTGTTCTTCAGGTCTTCTTCCTTGACCAGCACGCCCTGGAACGCTTCGGGATTGAAGCGGAAGGTGGTGCAGCCCTTGAGTCCCTGCTCGTAGGCGTACAGGTAGATGTCCTTGAAGTCTTCGTAGTTGTAGTCGGTCGGCACGTTCGCCGTCTTCGAGATCGAGGAGTCGATCCAGATCTGCGAGGCGGCCTGGATGTCCACGTGTTCGCGGGGGCTGATGTCATCCGCCGTCGTGAAGTACTCGGGCAGCTGCTCGGCGGCATTCGTCGAGTTCGGCATCGCGCGCGGGTTGATCAGTTCGCGATAGGCGAGCAGTTCGAACGAGAACACATCGATCTTCTCTTTCGACTTTTTGCCTTCGCGGATCACGTTACGGAAATAGTGATGCGCGAACGACGGTTCAATGCCGTTGGAAGCATTGTTCGCCAGCGACAGCGAAATCGTGCCGGTGGGCGCGATCGAGCTGTGATGCGTGAAGCGCGCACCGACTTCGGCAAGTTCATCGACAAGTTCGGGGGCGGCTTCGGCCACGCGCTGCATGTAGCGGCTGTACTTCGCGTGCAGCAGGCGGCCCGGAATCCTTTGACCCAGCTGCCAGCCATCGCGCGCCATCTCCGGACGCTTGCGCAGCATTTCCGGCGTGACCTCGAATTCTTCCAGCATGATCGGCGCAGGACCTTTCTCGCGGGCCAGTTCGAGACCGGCTTCCCAGCCGGCAATCGCCATTTCGCGCGACACGTTCTGTGTGAAGGCGACGGACTTCTTGGAACCGTACTTCATGCGCAGCATCGTGATCGCCGAGCCCAAGCCCAAAAAGCCCATGCCGTGACGGCGCTTGCGCGTGATTTCATCGCGCTGCTGACCGAGCGGCAGGCCGTTGATCTCCACGACATTGTCGAGCAGGCGCGTGAACACCTTGACGACCTTGCGGAACTCTTCCCAGTCGAAGCGCGCATCTTCGGTGAACGGATCGACGACGAAGCGCGTGAGATTGATCGAGCCGAGCAGGCAGGAGCCGTACGGCGGTAACGGCTGCTCACCACACGGATTTGTTGCACGAATGTTCTCGCACCACCAGTTGTTGTTCATTTCGTTGACGCGGTCGATCAGCACGAAGCCCGGCTCCGCGAAATCGTACGTCGAGGACATGATGACGTCCCAGACGCGCTTGGCCGGCACTGTCTTATATATACGGCAGCAGACCAGGCCCGCGTCATTGGTGACGTAGCCGTCGGTAATCGGCCACTCGCGCCACAGGTACTTGGCGGGATCGGAGAGATCCATGCTCTCCAGATCCGACTCGCGGCGCGACACCGGGAAAGCCAGCTTCCAGTCGGCATTGTTCCGCACCGCCGTCATGAACTCATCGGTGATGAGCAGCGACAAATTGAACTGACGCAGGCGACCGGCTTCGCGCTTGGCGCGCACGAAGTCCATGACATCGGGATGGCCGACATCGAAGGTGCCCATCTGCGCACCGCGGCGACCGCCGGCGGAGGACACCGTGAAACACATCTTGTCGTAGATATCCATGAACGACAGCGGGCCGGAGGTGTAGGCACCCGCGCCCGACACATACGCACCTTTCGGACGCATGGTCGAAAATTCATAGCCGATGCCGCAGTTGTGAATGACCAGAAGGCCATTATTCCCCGCGAGATAGTTATTGTGCTTTTCGACCGTGAAGTCGAAGAACGTCTCCGGCAGCGCCAAATTGCGGCGGATAGATTCCACCGGGCGCAACGTGCGGGCAAATCGAATGAGCGAAGCAAGCCGCGGGAATCGCTGTTCCCATCGATCGAGCCATACGCGGCTGACGGTGCTGCGCGCGTGGTACCCATGATAGAAACCGAGCTGCTGGCGCTCCGAGTACGTCAGAGCCTCAGCTTCGACGGAAAGTGCGTTTCGCAGCGTCCCTGGCAAACAGAAACGGTCGTACTGACCTGCTTGGCTGGCGTAGTCGAAGATGCGTGAGCGCTTCTTCCCATCGGTCATGTGCGCAGCTACGCGCGCGAGGAACGCGGAGTCCGAAATCTTCAGCATGGCGCCACCGCTATCGCGAACTTCCTGCTGACCGTTCCAGTGGCTACGCGGTTGGCGCAGGGTGATGCTGCCATGCACGCCGAACAAACCAAGCAATGCCTGCAGTTCCTGCGCGAATGCATGGCTACGCATCGAAATGGTGGCACTGCCACGCTCGGTGCTGACTGTGCCGTCGGTATCGATCAAACCTGCGAGGAACGGCAGAAAATGCGCTGCGGGATTTGTTCTGATCCAGGCGGGTACGTGCAGCGTGGCGCACTTGTCGCCGGTTTGTCCGTCGATCAGTGCAGCTGCACGACTGGCCGCGAAGCTAGCGACGGTGAAATCCCACACCGGGCTTCCGTGTGAAGTGGTCGCTGCGAACACCTGAGCTTCGCATCCACAAAACGCACGGAAAAACTGCGCATAGCGTTCCACGACCTCGCGCTCGGCCGCGCGAATCTTGAACACCAGGCGCTGACCGAACTCCTGCGCACGCACCGCCCATGCCGAGCGTGTGGCGCGATACTTCATCTTCTTGAGATGAGCGCTCCCGTCGCCAAGGTGCGCACCTGCAAACCACGCTTCCTCAGCTCGCTCTGCGCTCGCCGCCCATTCGAACGTATGTTGGACCAATGCATCTTCCGCACTGACCTCATCGGCACGAACGTAAACGAGCCGGCCGTCACGGTACACAAGCACCGGATGGCGCACGGATGTTTTCAGAGAAACACCATTAGCGATGATCTCGATGTTTTCGTTCTGCGGCACGTGCGTCGTCATGTGACGCTCGATTCGACGCAATTCGAAACCGCCCGTATCACGGTCGTAGCTCAGGATTTGCTCATGGCGCTCAGCGACAGCCTGATCGGCCGTGACGAGTCCGCGTTCAGTGACTACCCAGGTCCCTGGCGCGACACAGCCCGCTTTGAGCGTGAGGCCTGCCTCGTGCACCTTGCCGAGGATGTCGTCCATCGAATCGGTGATGGTGCCGGAGACGGTGCAGTTGATCGTCGAGGTCGCAGGCTTGTGTTCCTGCGCGCCGGCGTTCGAGGTGATGCGTCCCGCGGGGATCGTGCCCTTGCGCAGGGCCCACAGAAACTGTTCGTACCAGTGTTCGCGGACTTCTTCGCGTTCGACCTGGGCAAGCGCGCGCGCGACACGACTGTAGGTGTCATCCATGGATCGATCGATGGCCGTGCCGTCCTTTGCGCACAGCCGGTATTTTTTATCCCAGATGTCCAGGGAAGCTTCCTGGAAGGGAATGCTGTTAACGTCCATGGGCTCAAGCTTGACTGCGATTTTCATGCCGGTAAGACACTCCCGGAGGCGGGGAATCCCTAAACACCACCTGCCCTGAGTTGCTCCGAATCGAATGTGGGGTCGATTGCCGGCAAATCAGAGCAGTCCTGCTGACACAAGCGTGCTGGGGGTCGTGACTTTTGCGGGTGGCCATGTGGTGACAGCCAGGCCCCACTCTCTTGTGATCCCCAAACACAACATATTGTGTCAGGGGAAGGAATCTATGCCCGTCTCCGGCCTTCGTCAAGAAACAAATCATGCCGCACCCGGTTAGTTAAATTGCTTAAGGAACAGTCAGTTGTAAGATTACTGAGGCAAATAATCGCGAAAGAATTTTTACGTAGGCGGGTTCCTCTCACCCACAAGATCTTGTGTTCGGCATCCACATGCATTGCACAGCCCTTGCACCGCTTTTCCACAGGTTATTCGCTTGATGTGCGGCCCTGGCCAGACGTCGTAAGCGAAAGGAGAATCCAGGGGGATGAGCAACAGATGCTTTTCCCGCACTTTTCAGCGCAATCCGGACTCTTGAAGCATCGGTTCATTCCCTCATTACTTTCCGCAGCACGCGCCGAAGCCACGACCGCATGCGGGGTGTCATCTCTGGCAGGATTCCCATCGACATACTTAAATGCAGCTCATTTATGAGAGCAAGCGCGCGCCCGGCTACAATCGGGCCGCAGCCAGATTCCCGGACAGGTACCTATCCTGCCCTTCCCACGGAGCGATACGCTCCACACGACCAGCAAAAAGGACTATTCATGAGACAGCAGGTTCTGCAGCTCGTTGCCGCGACCGCCCTGGCATTCAGTTCGGTGGCCGTGGCCCAGTTGCCCGAGAAGGTCGGGAATGCTCCCGTCACTTCACTCGCTCCGATAATCAAGCGCGCCTCTCCGGCCGTCGTGAATATCGCCACCAAGGGCACGATCAAGGAGCAGGGCCGCAATCCATTGCTCGACGACCCGTTCTTTCGCCGCTTCTTCGGTACCCCGGAAGATGGCGTGCCGCGCGAGCGCGAATTTCAAGCGGCCGGTTCCGGCGTGATCGTCGATGCAAAGAATGGTTACATCATCACCAATGCACACGTGATCGAGAACGCCAGCGAGATCACGGTCACGCTGTTCGACGATCGGCAGGTCAAGGCGGAGATTGTCGGCAAGGACACGGGCTCGGATGTCGCAGTACTGAAAGTCACCGTGAAAAACATTGCCGACATGCCGCTCGCCGATTCCGCGAAAGCAGAAGTGGGTGACTTCGTGATCGCCATCGGCAATCCCTTCGGTCTGCAGCACACAGTGACCTCGGGCATCATCAGCGCGCTGGGTCGCTCGGGCATCAATCCCGACGGCTACGAGGATTTCATTCAGACCGATGCGTCGATCAACCCCGGTAACTCCGGCGGCGCGCTGGTGAATCTCGATGGCCAACTCGTCGGCGTGAACACCGCGATCTTCTCGCGCTCCGGCGGCAACATCGGCATCGGCTTCGCGATCCCGTCGAACATGGTGAAGGCGGTCATGACCCAGCTGATCCAGTACGGTGAAGTGAAACGTGGCGCCCTGGGCGTGCAGCTCGCGCCGGCATTCACACCGGAAATCGCCGAGAGTCTCGGCCTGGAAAATGCCAAGGGCGCACTGATCCAGCAAGTGATCGAAGGTTCGGCCGCCGAGAAAGCCGGCATCAAGGCAGGCGACGTCGTGACCACCGTGAACGGCAAGGCAGTAACGAACGCCTCCGAGCTGCGCAACACGATCGGCCTGCTGCGCATTGGCGAGAAGGTCGAGATCGGCCTGATCCGCGATGGCAAGCCACGGCGCGTCACGGCAACGATCGGCGAGCGCGACGGCAGCGGTGCAAGCGGCGCAGCAAGCATCCACCCGGCACTGGAAGGCGCCACACTGGGCAACGCCGAGAACAACAGCGGCGTGGTGATTCAGGCCGTCGCGGAAGGCAGTCCGGCAGCGCAAAACAATCTGCGCCCGAACGATGTGATCCTCGCGGTGGGTCGCGTGCGCATTACGAACATCGAGCAATTGCGCGCCACGATCAAGAATGCGAATGCATTCGCCGTCACGATCCGGCGTGGCAATCAGACGTTGGTGTTTCCGATCGGCTAGCGGCCTGTCGAAACTTCAGCACTGATCTAAAAGTCACGTCAGCCGTTGCCATCTCCTCCCCCGGTCGCCGCGGGAGGAGATGGTGCTTTCAGGATCGACCCGTCACTTATTCCGGCTCCTTGCAGAACTCTTTCTCACGTTGATCTTTCGATTGTTTCGCGACCGTTCGCACACGGTCGTAAAACTGCGGCAGATCGCCGTGCACGGCCGCCAGCACGTTTCTGAAAGCCGGCAGGCAGCCGTGATACGTCACGGCGGTCACCAGGTAGGCGTTGTTCAAAGCGCGGTCGAACCAGTAGTCGTACCCGCTATAGCCCTTCCAACGCACCTTGAGCTGCGAGTACTCGAACTTGAGACGGCCGAACTCTTCCTGCTTGCGCGTACGCAATTGTTCGCGCGACAGCGGCGTGCGATACAGAGTGCGTAATCGCTCGCGGGTCGCCAGCAGTAGCTGGATGAATTGATCGCTGCGCTGGCTTTGTTCACGCCAGCCGTCGAGCTGGCGGCTCAAGCCGCGCGATGCGAGCCAGCGTTCGAGACCGGTTTCTTCGACGACCGTGGCGAAAGCCTCGTTGAAGCCGGAATCGCCCGGCACATAGACCACCTGATGCGCCAGCTCGTGAAACAGCGTCGCTGCCAATTGCGCATCGCTCCAGTTGAGCATGGTATTGAGCACGGGATCGTCGAAGTGACCGAGCGTGGAATAGGCAGCCACGCCGCCCACCGATGCATCGGCTCCGTGCATCCGCAGTTTGCGTGCGTAGCGCTGCGCGCCGCGTTCGCTGAAGTAGCCGCGATAGACTACGCAGCCGGCGACCGGAAAACACCAGCGCCGCGGTTCGACCGAGAACTCGTCGGTCGCAAACACGTTCCATACGACGAACCGCCGGCCCACGTCGGCGTAGCTGCGATAGCTGCGATTGTCCGGCAGGCCGAGTTCGCGAGAGGCGAAATCGCGCGCGGCGGAGACATACTCAAGTCGCGTGCGCAGCGCCGGCGCGGTATGGGGATTGGCGATCAATTTCGCCACCGGTTGTCGCTTCGACAACAACTGCATCTGGCCGTTGGCTGCCTGCATCAGGTAGCAGCCGGTCAATGGCAGGACCATCAGGATGAGAGTGAGCAGTCGAAGCACGATGCTGGCCGCGGTGAAGATCGACAAGGGTTGGCTG
>JAIBJL010000544.1 GCA_020029545.1 Gammaproteobacteria bacterium | reverse complement strand
ATATTGCCGGAAGCGTTGCTGGCATTGGCTCGTCGCGGCGCCCTCAACATGCACGGATCGCTGTTGCCCCACTTTCGCGGCCGTGCTCCGATCAACTGGGCGATCTTGCAAGGAGCGACCCAGACCGGCGCGACGTTGCACTACATGACCGGCAAGCCCGACGCCGGGGCTATCGTCACGCAACGCGCCGTCCGGATACTGCCGGACGACACCGCAGTCGATGTCTTTCGCAAAGTCTGCGCTGCCGCGGAGGCGATTCTCGATGCGGCGTTGCCTGGCCTGATCGACGGCACCAGCGAAGCGATCGAACAGGATGTGGCCGCCGGCAGCTATTTCGGTGCCAGGCGGCCTGACGACGGCATCATCGACTGGTCACAGCCGGCGCAGCGCATTCATGATCTGGTACGCGCGGTCGCTCCTCCGTTCCCCGGCGCACGCACGACGGTAGACGGCCGCCCTGCCCGCATTCTGAGAACCCTACGCACCTTTGACATCGTCGGCCGTCAGTCACGGCCGGCCTTGTTCGAACGCGACGGCCGTTGCTATGCCGAATGTGCAGACGGCCGATCATTGCGATTGCTCAGCGTCGAGATCGATGGCGCGACCATCGATCTGGCGACATTCGCAAGGCTGCTTGCGTTGCGGCCGATCGACCTGCCACTGCGGGTGTCGGCGTGAAGCTGGCCCTGAAAATTGACGTCGACACCCTGCGGGGCACGCGTGAGGGCGTATCCGTGCTGGCCGAGATCTGCAGACGACATGCAGCTCAAGCAACGTTTCTGTTCAGCGTCGGCCCCGACCACACCGGCAGAGCATTGAAACGCGTATTCCGGCCGGGCTTTCTCTCCAAGGTGCAGCGAACTTCGGTGCTCGCACACTATGGATTGAAGACTTGCCTCTACGGCACCTTGCTGCCCGGTCCCGACATCGGCAAGCGCTGCCGCTCGATAATGCGTGCCATCCGCGACCAGGGATTCGAGACCGGCATGCACGCCTTCGATCACGTTCTGTGGCAGGACAACGTGGCCAGCCGCGATAGCGCATGGACCATCCAACAAATGCGCCGCGGCGTCGAACGTTACACCGATATTTTCGGCAGCGCGCCGCGAGTACACGGAGCCGCCGGCTGGCAGATGAACTCCGCCGCATTCGCTGCAGAAGACGCGTTGGGTTTCGACTATGCCTCCGACACCCGCGGCGACGGTCCGTTCTTTCCGAGGATCGGTGCAGCAACGAGCCGCTGCCTGCAACTGCCGACGACACTGCCAACGCTCGACGAACTCATCGGCCGCACCGATCTCGGCGACGGACACCCTGTGAACCATCTGCTTGAGCTGACTGCGAGCGCCGACCGCGACCATGTCTATACGCTGCACGCCGAACTCGAAGGTCAGAAGCTGGCGCCGTGGTTCGAACGCTTGCTGCAGGGCTGGCGGCAGCAAGGCTACGAACTGTCCTCGCTCGGCGGCCTTGCCGCCTGCATCGATCGAAGGTCGGTGCCGGTCAGGTCCGTGCAATACGGCAGCATCCCCGGCCGTTCCGGATCGCTGGCCCTGGAACACTGAATCCACTCATCCAACGGAATTTCCCATGCCACTCAAAGTTCTGATCCTCGGCGTCAACGGGTTCATCGGCAGCTGGCTGACCGAGGCCATCCTCGCCCGCCGCGACTGGCAGGTCTTCGGCATGGACATCGCAGACAACAAGCTCGGTGAAGTGCTCAAAAATCCGCGGTTTCGATTCGTCGAAGGTGACATCACCATCAACAAGGAATGGGTGGCGTACAACATCCGCAAGTGCGATGTGATCGTACCGCTGGTCGCCATCGCGAACCCTGCCCAATACGTCAAGGATCCGCTGCGCGTCTTCGAACTGGACTTCGAAGCCAATCTGTCGGTGGTGCGTCAATGCGTCGCGTTCGGCAAGCGGCTGATATTTCCCTCGACGTCGGAGCTGTACGGCATGTGTCCGGACCCGCTGCTGGACGAAACCACGAGCAACCTCGTCTATGGGCCGATAGAAAAGCAGCGCTGGATCTACGCCGCATCCAAGCAACTACTGGATCGTGTCATCTTCGCCTACGGCGTCCGCGACAAGTTCGACTTCACGCTGTTCCGGCCGTTCAACTGGATCGGCCCGAAGCTCGACGACGTCTTCGAATCAAAGGAGGGCAGCTCGCGTGTCTTCACGCAGTTCCTAAGCAATGTCTTTCATGGCCAGCCCATTCTGCTGGTTGACGGCGGCCGCCAGCGTCGCTCGTTCACTTATGTCGAGGATGCCGTCGAGTGCCTGCTGCGCATCATCGACAACGACGGGCAGCGTGCCTCACGACGAATATTCAACATCGGCAACCCGGCGAGCGATGTCTCGGTCGCGGAGCTTGCCACGGCGGTGATCGAGGCATTCCACTGCATTCCGCAGTACCGGCATCTCGCCGCCGCGGCACGCATCGAAACCGTCGACTCCCAAACCTACTACGGCAACTACTACCAGGATATCCAGGCTCGCGTACCGGCCATCGAGGCAGTCAAAACGGCCCTGGACTGGGAACCACGAACGGATTTGATGACTTCCATTCGGAAAACGCTGGAGTACCACCTGCAGCGTGGCGATTTTGTGGCTACGCACATCAACAGCACCCGTACCGGCACGGGTGGTTGATACAATCCATCTGGGAGACTACGGAAATTCCTCGGTCTGCTGCTGCCGTGATCGAGATGTCCCGATACGTTCGAACAGCGCACGAATTGTAGCAGCCTCCGCATTAACGGGTTAACGTTCCGCAGGCTCTGACGCCGTCGCCGGGCCGGCGGGTGCCGTGATGGTCCTGCATGCCGGTTGCAGGTAGAAAGCCCTCTTGCCCCACACGACTTCACGCCGCTTACGAGGCGTCTGCAGAGATTGCCAACATTGGAAGCGTTCCTGATTTCCACCGGTATCGTCGCGCTTGCCGAGATGGGCGATAAAACGCAGTTGCTGGCACTGATTCTCGCGGCACGT
>JAIBJL010000216.1 GCA_020029545.1 Gammaproteobacteria bacterium | reverse complement strand
TTCCCTGGTTCGAGGAGCCCCGTTACTGGGAAGGACACGTACTGGCCTTGCGCGAGCAACTGGCTGCGATCGATGAAGGTCCGATCGAGTTGCCTTGAGCTGCGAAACAGGACATGTTCACTCCTACCCGACGCGCCGATCGTCAACGAATTCAGACGCCGTTAATTCGGGTTGTTTCCTAATTCGCCCGCGCGTGCCGCGGGACTGTCGACAGTCAGATTTCCCCAGCGTGCGCCTTGTGCTAGGTTCCGCTGCGCTCATGACTGAGAAGACAACGCATGCCGACTAACAACCGATCCATGGCAACAAGCAACGCGAGTACCCACATAGCTAGGTACTTCACGCTGGTGGGTTTGCTGGCACTTGTCGCCTGCGGTGGTGGGGGCGGCGATAATTCGCCTGGAGGTGGATCGACTGCGCCCGTGACCATCAGTGGCAAGATCACCTTCGATCGAGTGCCCTTCAAGACCGCTGGCAATGGCTTGAATCTCAACGCGCCCATCGAATCGCCGGCGCGGCTGGTCGTCGTGGAGGCGGTTGGTACCGGCGAGAGCATCCTTTCCTCGACCAGCACCGATACGGCCGGTAACTACTCGCTGACGGTACCCGGCAGCACTCCGGTCAGAATCCGCGCGAAGGCGCAGATGCAGAAGACCGGTGCCGCTCCGACCTGGAATTTCCGTGTGCTGAACAATACCAATAGCGATGCGCTGTATGCGATCGAGGGCACTACGGCCGATAGCGGCACTGCGAACAGCACTCGCAACCTTCGTGCAGAGTCGGGCTGGAATGGCAGCAGTTACGCAGCTACCCGCGCCGCCGCGCCGTTCGCGATCCTGGATACGGCCTATAAGGCGCGCGGGCTGGTTCTGTCCGCCGCTGCCGATACCGCATTTCCGGCGCTGGACCTGTACTGGAGCTCGAGCAACAAACAGTCGGATTCATTCTGCCCGGACAATGGCGACATTCTCACGTCGGTGTACTTTGCCTTTGCTAGCAACGACACCGACGCTTGCACACCGGCACAGCCTGCCCGCTCCGGCATCTATATCCTGGGCGACTTCGCCAATGGCGGCGGCGACACGGACGAGTTCGACCAGCACGTCATCGCGCACGAGTTCGGTCACTACGTCGAGGACAACTTCTCGCGTGCCGATTCCATCGGTGGCGATCATTCGTTAGGCGATCGACTCGATCTGCGGGTGGCGTTTGGCGAGGGGTGGGGCGATGCGTTCGGGGGCATGGTGCTGAACGATCCGGTCTATCGCGACTCGCAGAACGGGCAGGGCGGCGAGACCGGTTTCAATATGGAAGCGGATGGCATAGACGGTAACGAAGGTTGGTATTCGGAAGCGTCGGTGGGACGGATATTGTGGGACATCTTCGATGACGGCACCGAATCGGGCGACACGGTAAGTCTCGGCTTCGCGCCGATCTTTGCGGCGATCACCGGTGCACAGAAGACGACCGAGGCACTGACCAGTATTTATTCGTTCGCGTCGGCGTTGATTGCGGCGAATTCCTCGGCGGCAGCCGGCATCCGCGCGCTGCTGACGCGCGAGAAAATAGCCAGCGATAACACGTTCGGCGTCGGCGAGACCAATTTCGCGTCGAAGGCGTCGCTGGATCCGACCTACACGACGATCACATTGAATGGCGGTTCGGTGCCGGTATGCGGCACGCGTGATTTCGGCACCTACAACAAGTTGGGCAATCGCCGCTTCCTGCGCCTTGATCTCGCCACGTCGCGCTCGGTGCAGATCTCGGCGCAAGGGCCTGTCACGGGAACGCCCACGGGAACGCCGGCCGCTGATCCCGACATCGGACTGTGGCGTCGCGGGTTGATCGGGTCGTCAATGGAAGAGGGCACAACCGAGATCTTCAACACACCGGTGCTCGCGGCCGGCACGTATATCATCGAAGTGGCCGATTACAGCCATATCGCCCAGAGTAACCTGACCACCCGCCGTCCAGACACATGTATCACGGTTACCGTATCCGGCTCGTGAGGGGTTTCAAAATGAACTACAAAAACCTATTGTTTGGCGTCCTGACCCTGGCATTGACGGCATGCAGTTCCGAATCGGAACCTGACACGGCTGCTACGCCAGCGAATCAGCCGGCGAAAGTCGTTCAGCCCGCCGATCCGACCGCTCGCATGGCACGCGCTGTCGGCACGGGCAAGCCCGGCGCGGCGGTGGATATCAAATACGAATTTCTGGCGCGCCCCGCGGTGGGCAAACCGGTGGAGCTGGAACTCGCGTTGATTCCGAATGCCGGGGTGAATTCGCTGGAAATCGTGATTACAGGCATGGACGGCGTGACCCTGGCGGGCGACCTCACAGCATCATTCACGGACGTCAAAATGGGACAGCCCTACCAGCACAAACTGTCGTTGCTGGCCGACCGCGAGGGGGTGTTCTATGTGACGGTGGCGGCAACGACTCACATCGGCGGCGCCAGCATGGGGCGTACATTTTCCATTCCCTTCGTGGTCGGTACGCCGGCGGCGAAGGAAAAACCGGCGGCACCGCCCAAGGACGCTACGGGTCAGCCGATTCAGTCCATGCCGGCCAAGGAATCCACTCACTAGCAGCCTGTCGGACTGAAGTGATCGTAGCGGGGTCAGTGGCAGCGGGAGGACAGTTTTTCGATCGTTAGGCTCTCCGACGTCTTCCCGCGCTGGCCGT
The DNA here is from genome assembly GCA_020029545.1 of Gammaproteobacteria bacterium. GTDB lineage: Bacteria > Pseudomonadota > Gammaproteobacteria > Steroidobacterales > Steroidobacteraceae > Steroidobacter. The sequence goes on along the minus strand of JAIBJL010000216.1, from coordinate 5,526 downwards.
AACCCCATCGGCCCTATAGAATGCGCGGCCCTTTGCCCCGCCCGCTGAACGCAGGTCGGGTCGGAAATCTGATCGCAGCTGCGGTGTGGGTTCGCGTCCACCCGTTTCATTGCGCCGCAGCGTCAAGTTCACCCCATTTTCCGGCAGTGCCGGCAGGCCGTTTTCGTGTCCACTCCCATTGTCTCCAATCTGCGCAATATCGCGATCATCGCTCACGTTGATCACGGCAAGACCACGCTCGTCGACCAGTTGCTGAAGCAGTCCGGCACCATGGATCTGCGCAAGCAGATGGGCGAACGCGTCATGGACTCGAACGCGCTGGAGAAGGAACGTGGCATCACGATCCTGGCAAAGAACACGGCCATTCGCTGGAACAACTACCGCATCAACATCGTCGACACGCCGGGTCACGCCGACTTCGGTGGTGAAGTCGAGCGCGTGCTGTCGATGGTCGATTCGGTACTGCTGCTCGTCGACGCCGTCGACGGTCCGATGCCGCAGACGCGCTTTGTCACGCAGAAGGCGTTTTCGCATGGGCTGCGTCCCATCGTCGTCATCAACAAGATCGATCGCGACGAAGCGCGTCCCAGCTGGGTGCTCGATCAGACGTTCGACCTGTTCGACAAGCTCGGCGCGAGCGAGGCACAGCTGGATTTCCCGGTCGTGTATGCGTCGGCGTTGCGCGGCTTTGCCGGCAATGAGCCGGATCAACTCAAGCAGGACATGACCCCGCTGTTCGAAGCGATCGTGAAGCATTGTCCGCCACCGGACATCGACGAGGCGGGTCCGCTGCAGTTGCAGGTCAGCCAGCTCGACTATTCGAGCTATGTCGGCGCGATCGGCATCGGCCGCATCAAGCGCGGCAAAATTCGCAAGAACAGCGCCGTCGTCGTCGTGGATCGCGAAGGCAAAGTGCGCAACGAGCGCATTATCCAGGTGCTGGGTTTCCATGGTCTGGACCGCATCGAAGTCGATGAAGCCTTTGCCGGCGACATCGTCGCTTTCGCCGGCATCGAGCATCCCGAAATCTCGGACACGATCTGCGATCCGGGCAAGCCGGAGGCGCTCAAGCCGCTGGTCGTCGACGAACCGACCATCAGCATGACCTTCGAAGTGAACACCTCGCCGTTCTGCGGACAGGAGGGCAAGTACGTTACCAGTCGTCAGATTCGCGAACGGCTCTCTCGCGAAGTGATGCACAACGTGGCGCTGCGTGTCGAAGATACCGAGAACCCGGACAAGTTCCGCGTATTCGGTCGTGGCGAGCTGCACCTGGGCGTGTTGCTCGAGAATATGCGCCGCGAAGGTTACGAAATGGCGGTGTCACGCCCGCGCGCGGTCGTCAAGGAAGTCGACGGCAAGCTGTGCGAACCGTATGAAACCCTCGCAGTCGACCTGGATGAAAAATCACAAGGAGCAGTGATGCAGGCCCTCGGCGAGCGCGGCGCACAACTCACCGGCATGCACTCGGATGGCAAGGGTCGTACCCGCCTGGATTACGTGATTCCTTCGCGCGGTTTGATCGGCTTTCAGACCGAATTTCGCACCATGACGTCCGGCACCGGCATCCTGCATCACATCTTCGATCACTTCGGTCCGGTGCTGGATCGCGAAATCGGTCAGCGTCAGAACGGCGTGCTGATTTCGAACGGGCAGGGCAAGGCACTGGCCTATGCGCTGTTCAGCCTGCAGGAGCGCGGCCGCTTGATGGCGAGTCATGGCGATGAAGTGTACGAAGGCCAGATCATCGGCATTCACAGTCGCGATAACGATCTGGTAGTGAACTGTCTCAAGGGCAAGAAGCTGACCAACATGCGTGCCGCGGGCAAGGACGAAAACGTCGTGCTGGTGCCGCCGATCAAGTACACGCTGGAGCAGGCAATGGAGTTCATTGCCGACGACGAATTGGTCGAGGTCACGCCATCGAACATCCGTCTGCGCAAGCGCGCGCTCAAGGAGCATGAGCGCAAGCGCGCGGGGCGGGCGGAAGAAACGGCAGAGTAAGGTTCCGACCGCTACCTTGCTCGATGTGGCATGTGGGGGTGACCGTGTCATCCCCCCTTCGAGTCCATTCGAGTCCATTCGAGTCCCTTCGCGGTCATAATCCCTGTTCATAATCTCTGTAATGAGCCGCAGGTAACGTTCGGCGGGCGGCCGTCAGCCGCGTGCCGGTGATCCTACGCGAGCGTGCCTGTCGTGCTGACTTGCATGGGCCGGAGTCGGAAGCGGACACATTTGAGACACTGGGCTGTGTCACTGGGCTGTGTCACTGGGCTTGTCACTGGGCTGTGACATTGGGCCGGCGTGGGTTTCCGGCCAAAACGGGAGCTGCTTCACGCAATGCGCCTCAGACTTCACCCTACGATCCGGTCGTTCATCCAGAGGGAGTCTGATCGGCATTATGACGACAGCCCAGTGCGGGCGGTCGCGTAGCGCCGTTCATCGTGCGCACCACCCCATGCATCCATTGCTCGGCAGACAAATTCGCGACGCTTCCGGCCAGGACGGCGAACTGAGCCTGCCGAAGCTGTTGGAGAGCATTGCCAATACCTACGGCAAAATGGATGAGGAACGTCGCGGCATCGTACGTTCCATGCAGCTCATGTCCGAGGAAGCGACGGCGCTGACGCGCGAGCTCAAGGAGAGCACGGCAAGCCAGCTGCAGGCCATTCTCGATCACGTCAAGGACGTCATCCTTACGGTCGACGAAACGGGGCATATCGCGTCGATCAATGCCACTGGCCAGCGCGTGTTCGGACACAACGAAGCGGATGTCATCGGGCGTCCGATCAGCTTCCTGCTGCCACAGATAGCCAATCAACATGAGCTGCCGGCCGATCTTGAACGGCTCGCGGCACGCCTGGAGGACACGCAGGTCGACCTGACCCCACATGAAACGTGGGGTCTGCATTCCAGCGGCACGCAATTCTCGGCTGAAATCGCCGTGAGCAAGACACGCATTCAGCGGCGTACGGTCTATGTCGTTTGCCTGCGGGATACCACCGATCGCAAGGCCGCCGAAGCGGCGCTGCGTGACAGCGAAGCTCGCTATCGCTCGCTGGTCGAGCACGCGCCGGAGATCATTGTCGTCATCGACGTCGACCGCAATCTGTTGGTTGACGTCAATGAGAATGCCGTGCGGTTTTTCAGGATGGATCGCAAGTCGCTGCTGGAGGCGGCACCGGATGCCCTGATGCCGCGCCTGCAGGCGGACGGTATGGAGTCCGCCAGCAACAATTGCCTGCACCTGGAACAAACCCTTGCCGGCGAAGCACCGGTGCTCGAATGGACGTTTCGCGATGCTGCCGGCCACGAGATCCCGTGCGAAGTACGCTGGGTCAGGCTGCAGTCGGCGAATCAGCGCCTGGTGCGCGGCAGCATTACGGATATCACCGAACGCAAGCGCACCGAATTGCTGGCTGCGGGCGAGCGTCGCCTGTTCGAACGCCTCGCCGCGAATGTGGATCTGCCCATCACGCTGGAAGCGATCACCGACCTGGTTGAACGAGTTGCTCCCGGTAGCTTGTGTGCGCTGCGATTGCTGGATGTCGAAACGAATGAGCTGTCATTGTGCGCGGGGCCACGCCTGCCTGGCGACTATGTGCACACGAGTGCGGCGCTCTTGGTCAATGCGCGTAATGGGTCCTGCGCCGCGGCGGTCTATCTCAATCGTCAGGTGATCGTCGCAGACATCGAGCGCGATGCACTATGGGAAACACGGCGCGAAGTGGCGCTCGCCGCCGGATTGCGCGCATGCTGGTCGACGTTGATCCATGCCTCCGATGGACACATTCTCGGTACGCTGGCCTTGTATTTCCGTGCGCCGCGCAGTCCGCAGCGCCGCGACTTCGATCTCATGGCGCGCATGACCCAACTCGCGGGCATCGCGATTCAACGACGCCGGGCCGAAAGCGCCTTGCTGGCCAGCGAGCAGCGTTATCGTCGCCTGTTCGACAACGTTCTCGAAGGCGTTTACAGCTCGACCGTCGAAGGCCGCTTCATCTCGGTCAACCCGGCGCTCGCGCGCATGGTCGGACTGTCGTCCGCCAGCGAAATGCTGACGATGCCGCCGGAATCCATTTATCACAACCCGGCGGATCGCGCGGCGATTATTGCGGCACTGGAAAAAGACGGTGCGGTGCGCAATGCGGAGTTCCAGTTGCGACGCGTCGACGGTTCGACGTTTACGGTGATGGAGAGCGCACGTATCGTGCGGGATGAACAGGGCAAAGTGATCGGCTACGAAGGCACGATCTCCGATATCAGCGAACGCAAGCGTGCGGAAACCGCGGTGTTCGACGAGAAGGAAAAGGCGCAGGTCACGCTGCAGTCCATCGGCGATGGCGTCATTACCACCGATGCCGAAGGTCGCGTCGAGTACCTCAACCCGGTAGCCGAAGACCTGACGGGTTGGGAGTCGCGCGAAGTGGTGGGCAAACCGCTCAGCGAGGCCTTCAATATTCTGAACGAAGCCACGCGTGCGGCGGTGGAAAATCCCGTGTCACGTGCGCTCCGCGAAGGACGCGTGATCGCAGTGACGGACCAGACGGTTTTGGTCAATCGCAGCGGTCAGGAAATCGCGATTCAGGACTCCGCTGCGCCCATCCGCGATCGGCAGGGACGCATCATCGGCGCAGTCATGGTGTTTCACGACGTCAGCAAGGAGCGACGCTTGCGCCGCGCGTTGGCCTACCAGGCAACGCACGATGCACTGACCGGACTGATCAATCGTCGCGAGTTCGAGAATCGTCTCAACGATGCCCTGCTCAGGGCCAAGTCGGATCGCGACCTGACCCACGCGCTGTTATATCTCGACCTGGATCAGTTCAAGGTCATCAACGATACCTGCGGACACCAGGCCGGCGATCTGTTGCTCAAGCAGGTAACCGGTCTGCTGCAGACTCGCATCCGCGGCAGCGACACGATCGCGCGCCTCGGCGGCGATGAGTTCGGTGTCCTGTTGCAGGATTGCTCGCTCGACGGCGCGGCAAAGATCGCCGATAGCTTGCGACAAGCGATTCGCGACTATCGTTTCGAATGGCAGGATCGCGCCATGAACATCGGTGTGAGCATCGGCATCGTCGAGATGAGCGGTGGCAGCGAAAGCATTACCACGGCGATGAGCGCTGCCGACGTGGCCTGTTATGCGGCCAAGGAGTCAGGTCGCAATCGCGTGCATACGTACCAGCACGGCGCGGCGCCGGAGCGCCATCGGGAAATGCATCTGGTATCGCGTCTCACCCGTGCGTGCGAAGAGAACCGCTTGGAACTCTACTATCAGCCGATCGTGCCGATCGGTGCCAACAAGGACACGCGTCGTCACTATGAGCTGCTGCTGCGCATGCGGGGCGAGCAGGGTGAATTGATTCAGCCCGCCGAGTTCATTCCCGCCGCCGAGCGTTTCAACATCATGCCGATGATCGATCGCTGGGTCGTCAGCCAGGCACTGGGCACGCTGGCGCACTACCGTGACGATGGCGATGCGCGCACCGGCTATACGTTGTCGATCAATCTGTCGGGCACGTC
>JAIBJL010000543.1 GCA_020029545.1 Gammaproteobacteria bacterium | reverse complement strand
GACGTGACAGGTGGCACAGGCGCAGGCACCGCCGCAGTCCGCGTCGATGCCTGGAACGTTGTTCCGCACGGCGCCTTCCATGATCGTCAAGCCGGGTGCAACTTCTATTGGATGCTCAGTGCCATCGTGTTCGATATAGGTGATCGTCGTCATCGTTGCCCCGGTAAAAGGCAGCCCCTGCTGGCTTGCCTTGGTGGACTACCCTACTTTTTCGCCAGAACCGGCAACCCTGCAGGTTAGTTAGCGAGGGACCATGAAGCGATCGAAATAGGCGGCGAGCTGCTCGTGGCCATCGAGCGGCAGTACATGCGCGATATATTGATCGGGACGCACGACGACGATACAACCCGTCTTCCGCTCGACGCCGCGCATTGCAAAAATGTCCTGACCGTCCCTGGGATCGGAGCAGAAGATCTTTTCATAGTCGACCAGCCCATAACGTCCTTTGCGGGGCAGCAGCAGAGCAGGCATGCCCTCGATCGCGAGTTCGCGATGACTCTGCTGGAACACCGCACGAACGTCGATCACGGAATCGATATCGGTACCGGCCGGGGTGTAGCGCCTGACCGGCGACTCCTGTGTCTCGGTGAGGAAGTCGCATAAGGCACGGATGGGAGAGCCCTGGGATGCGCAGTCTCCTGTCCCGGCAAAGGCAAAAATCCGGAACCGACCATCTGCTTTCACCACATGGCCGAGGTGAACCGGCTTGGCATCCGCAAGGCGAATGACCGGTGCGGAGTGAAAGCGTTTCCCGATGGCAAATCCCGTGGCGAGATGCTGATGAGCCGATTCTCCGGTCAGGAGCGAGGGCCGGTACTGCGTTGCCGTACCCGCGGTGTAGTGTCCGTGCCGGACAAAGTAGTCCTGCGTCCTGGCCGAATCTGCCGTGTCGCCTGCTGCGTTGGCTGAAGCAAGGATCGTCGTCCATTCACGGTCGAAGTCGATGAGTTCCTTGGCAATCGCGCGGCGTTCGGCCGAGTAGCTGTGCAGCAGATGGGGCGCGCAGCGCTTGCGCAGGACGGCGGCGAGCTTCCATCCGAGATTGAAGCTGTCCTGCATGGAAACGTTCATGCCTTGCCCCGCCTTCGGGCTGTGCGTGTGGCAGGCATCGCCGGCAATGAACACGCGCGGCAGACGCGTTCCGATCTCCGCTTCCGGCACATCGTCGAACTTGTCCGTCAGCCGCTGGCCGATCTCGTAGACCGACCACCAGGGAATCTCCTTCACTTCGAGCGAATAGGGTTTGAAGATTCGCTGCGCCTTCGCGATCACGTCATCGACGGCGATGTTGCGAGTCGCGACCCGCTCGCCGACGTCGAGCTTGGTGAGTTCGACATAGATCCGCACCAGATAACCGCCTTCCCGCGGGACGATGATGATGCTGCCGTCCCTGGCCGACTGGATCAGCGACTTGCACCGGATGTCGGGAAAATCGGTGGTGGCCAGCACGTCCATGACGCCCCAGGCATGGTTGGCGGAATCACCATGAAGCTCGCGCCCGATGGATTTGCGAACTGCGCTACGCGCACCGTCGCAACCGACGACGAAGCGCGCCTTGACGGTCTCGCTCTTGCCCTCGTGCCGGGGATCAAGCCTCTCGAACCTGGCAGTCACCGCGTGGTCGCCCAGACCTGCCGCCGGATCGGTCCGCAAATCAAGCAGCCGCCGCGCATAGTAGGGCTCGATCCTTGCGGCCGAACGGCGCATGACGTCGAGGAAGAAATCGTGCACGCGCGCCTGGTTCAGGACCACATGCGGAAACTCCGACAGACCGTCCTCGACGTCCTGGACCCTGCCGCTGCGGACGATGTGTGCGCTCTGTTTGTTATCCGGCTTCCAGAACGTCGTCTCGTTGATCCAGCAGGCCTCCTTCAGCACCTGTTCGCTGAAATCGTAGGCGTGAAACATCTCCATGGTACGGCACGCAATGCCATCGGCCTGGCCCAGCAGTAGCCGGTCGGGTTTCTGCTCGACGAGGCAGGTCTTGATGTCATCAAACCGGGAAAGCTGGGCGGCGAGACTGAGGCCCGCGGGCCCGCAGCCTACAATAAGGACATCGACCTTGTCGGGAAGCGGTCCAGTCTTGCCCGAGGGTTGTACGCGCGCCGCCGGATCGGAGATCTCCGGGTCACCCGGCTGAAATCCGTTGAGATGAAACTGCATGGCCTGCCTCTCCGCCTTCGCCGCACTTCGGGTCGTGATTTTAATATTGCTCAGTATACTGAATATCAGTATGCTATATGCCTGTCAATGTGCTAGCACCCGGAGATTTGGTGAGAGACGGCAATGACATGCCCGGACATCTGGCACGGCGTTTTCAGCAGATTGCGGTTGCCGTGTTCCTGACCGAAGTCGGGGACGCAGGCTATGACCTCACACCCGTGCAGTACGCGGCCCTCGTTGCCATCAAGTCGAATCCGTCGATCGATCAGGTGAGGCTTGCCGGCCTGATCGCCTATGACCGAAGCACCATCACCGGCGTGATAGATCGTCTCGTGCAGAAGGATCTGGTAGCGCGCAGCTCCAGCAGCCGCGACCGGCGCGCCCGTGAGTTGACGATCACCGAGGAGGGCGAGCGAACACTGCGCGGAATTACACCGGCGGTCGAGGCGGCGCAGCGGATCATGTTGCGCGGCCTGACCGACGAGGAAGGGGCGGAGCTGATGCGGATTTTGAGAAAGGCCATCGCAGCCGGAAACGAACTCAGCCGCGCACCGTTGCGAAACACGGCGCTGGACCAACGGAGACAAGGTTGATGTGGAACGATAGAAATCCCTTCTTGCAAGGCCCCTACGAACCGCTCTACAACGAGCAGGCCATCGACAACCTGCACGTCGAAGGGCACATCCCCCCGGAATTGAGCGGGGCACTGTATCGAACCGGAACCAACCAGCATTTCGAGCCGCTCGATCCGAATCTGTTCCACTGGTTCGACGGCGACGGCATGGTGCATGCCTTCAGATTGAAGGATGGCAAAGCCTCCTACCGCAACCGACTGGTTGA
>JAIBJL010000215.1 GCA_020029545.1 Gammaproteobacteria bacterium | reverse complement strand
GTTCCGGGCGAACTGCCACCAACTGTCCATTGCGAGTGCCCGCTTGCAGCTCGCAGCCAACGCCGCAGTAAGTGCATGTCGTGCGAGTCCACGTTGCTGCCGCACCGAGTTCGAGCCGGTTCCTGTCCACAAGCGCAGCTGTCGGACACGCATCGACGCAAGCTCCGCAACCTACGCACGAACTCTCTGCCAGACATGCGCCCTTATCCACGATCAGGTGGTTGGATCCACCCCGTCCGACCATGTGCCAGACGAACTGGCCCTGCAGGTCCTCGCAAACCCTCACGCATCGGTAGCAGGCGATGCATTGCGAAGCATCGAATCGGAAGTGGGGATGTGATTCGTCGACTGCGGGTCGCTCGTCCGTCGTCGCAAGCGCCGCCTGAATGCCGTACCGGACGAGCAGCCGATGCAACTCCTTCTCAGGCAGTAGCGTCAATGCCTCGGCGCTACAATGCGTCGCGAGCAGTTCAAGCATCGAGCGGCGAAAGTCCTCCAGTTCGGGCGTATGCGTCTCGATACGCATCCCCGGCTCCAGCCGACGCGTACACGCCGTTATCGGATGTGCTTCCCCTGCCACCTGCACTGAGCATAATCGGCAATCACCGCCAGGCCGCGCACGAGCGTCATAGCAGACCTGCGGTATGTCGACCTCGAGTAGTCCAAGCGCCTCGAGAATCGTGATCCCATCGGCAAACCGATGGGTGGCGCCGTTAATGACCGCAGTTAGCATTGGTGTGTTCGGTGGCGATGGCATCGCAACAAGCATCCGCATCCGGCCTGGCGCTTCAATCAGGAGAGGTACCCAGCCAGCGCGGGGATATTCCTATTCCGCTGCCACGGCGGACAGTCGAGGCGGGTTGCATCGACATGCAAGTGACGCCGAAGCTGCCGTCTCTTGTCGAAAAAGCCGCTTCGGCACACCATCGCAGCATGGCACACACTCCTGTTTCGTCTGTCTGCATGCGTCTGCACGCCACGGGACGACCGCTGGTTCGGGAACCGCTCGAGTTACCCGAGCCTGCTGACCATCAGGTCGTGTTGAAAGTCCGGGCCTGCGGTGTGTGCCGCACCGACCTTCATGTCGTAGACGGTGAGTTACTCGACCAGCCTCTTCCGATCGTACCGGGACACGAAATCGTCGGCGAGATCGTCGGTCGCGGCGCGGCGGTCGCTTGGCCTGCGGGCGCGAGAGTGGGCGTGCCTTGGCTCGGCTACACCTGCGGCAGCTGCGAATTTTGTTTGTCAGGGCGCGAGAACCTGTGCGACTCGGCCAGGTTCACTGGCTACCAGATCGACGGAGGCTATGCCGGTCACGTCCTGGCTGACGCCCGCTATTGTTTGAAGCTCCCAGAGACGATAGATGACGTGCACGCGGCTCCGCTGTTGTGCGCCGGGCTCATCGGCTATCGCTCGTGGAAAATGACCGGCGAAGCGCAGCGGCTGGGTATTTATGGCTTCGGTGCTGCTGCTCACATCGTGGCGCAGGTCGCTCGATTCCGAGGTCAGGAAGTCTACGCATTCACACGCCCGGGCGACTCGGCCGCGCAGTCTTTCGCCGCACAGCTCGGTGCGAAATGGACTGGCGACAGCGATCGCATGCCGCCGGTGCAACTCGATGCTGCGATTATTTTCGCGCCGATCGGCCAGCTCGTTCCGCAGGCGCTACGCTGCTTGAAGAAAGGCGGCACGCTCGTGTGTGGCGGTATCCACATGAGCGACATTCCGCAATTCCCTTACGCGCTGCTCTGGGGCGAGCGAACCATCCGCTCGGTTGCCAATCTCACGCGGCGCGATGGCGAGGAATTTCTCGAACTCGCCGCACGGATTCCGGTACAGACCCACGTCGAAACCTTCCGCCTCGAAGCGGCCAACGACGCACTCGATCGCCTACGCAACGGCAGGCTGAGCGGTGCTGCCGTTCTCATTCCCTGACGCCGGCTCGACCAACTGCGCTAAATCCCCCGATGTGACCCCGGCGGCATTCGCTTCGTCGGTATCCAGGTGCAATTCAAGCGTGAAGTCCGGCGCGACGCGTACGGCGATCTCATCGAATCTCAAAGATCTTCCCGCACGACCAACCTTAGCGCTGACCATATCGCCATCACGCACGCCCAAGCGACACGCATCCTGCGGGCTCATATGGATGTGGCGCTGCGCCGTGATGACGCCCGTTGCCAAAGCAATTCGGCCTCTGGGACCCTGCACAAAGATGCCGGGTGTCCCTTTCAGGTCGCCTGAAATTCGCAACGGCGCGTCCAACCCCAGCACGAATTCATCGCTGCGGGATATCTCGATCTGATCTCGTTCGCGCGGCGGACCCATCAAGCGGACATGGTCGAGACGGCCGTGCGGACCGATGAGCGTGACCATCTCCCGTGCCGAATACTGTCCCGTCTGGGACAGAGCGGACCGTCTGGTCAGGACATATCCCTCGCCGAACAGGCGCTCGATGGTTGCCTGCGAGAGATGCGCATGCCGTGCGGAGACGGCGATCGGAATGTGCAAGTCGATGGCCATTTCTGATCCTCAGGCGCTGTGCAGCCGCCGTTCCTGGCGCACTTCATTGCGCACCGCTCCACACAGGTCGCAGACCAATCCGGTGATGACATCCAATGCGTCATCCAGCGCGATCACACCGACGAGCGCACCGGATGCGCTGACCACCGGCACGCGACGAATGCCCGCGATACGCATGCCTTGCAGCAGTTCGTTAAAGTCATCGTCCTCACGCGCTGTCAGAGGTTGGCGCGTCATCACGTCCGCAGCGGTCACGGCACGCGGATCGACTTCCTTCGCGCATACCTGCATCACGATGTCTCGATCGGTGATCACTCCCAGGGGAGCTCGCAGCGGATTCGACTCGTCGACGACGACCAGGAATCCGACGTGCTCTTCACGCATGACCTTACACGCTGTCACGATGTCGGCGGCGGCTCCGACTGTTACCGCGCCGCGTTTGCAATAGTCACCGACTTTCATGTCACTACTCCCGCTGCTTGCTGTGCAGGTACTCTTTCGCATCCCGCGCCTGCGGGCGATCAAGGATTCCCCTTAGCTCCTACGGTCTGATCGCAACCCGGGCGGAGGGGCCGGAACCGGCAGACAAACGTGGCCAGAATCGAGTTTCAGGGTCGTGCTCCGACCCTTGCCTTCCCGAAGGCGCTTACGCGGTAGTCCGGGTGTCGCATCCTGCAACTCGTGGCAGTCTGCATGCATCACCGCAGTAGAGCAGATCCATGCAACCTTGCGGCATCGCTCACGTATCCCGTGCAGAGCTGAGGAAATATTCCATGACCAAAATGATGAAGGCGGCAGTATTCGTCGCACCCGGGCGCATTGCGCTGGATGAACGTCCCATTCCGGAGATCGGACCGCTCGATGCCCTGATGCGAGTCACGACGACGACCATCTGCGGCACCGACGTGCACATCATGAAAGGCGAATATCCTGTCAGGGCGGGATTGATCGTCGGCCACGAACCCGTTGGCGTGATCGAAAAGCTGGGGAGCGCAGTCAAGGGCTATCGCGAAGGTCAGCGGGTCATCGCCGGCGCCATCACTCCCAGCGGTTACAGCAATGCCTGTCTTGCCGGAGACTGCGCGCAGGACGGTGTCGGCACCGCACATGGCTGGAAGCCCATCGGCGGCTGGAAGTTCGGCAACACCATCGATGGCTGCCAGGCCGAGTACGTGCTGGTACCCGACGCGATGGCGAATCTCGCTGCTGTCCCTGACGGACTGACGGATGAGCAGGTGCTGATGTGCCCGGACATCATGTCGACCGGATTCGGCGGCGCCGAAAGTGCCAACATTCGTATCGGTGACACGGTCGCCGTCTTCGCACAGGGACCGATCGGACTGTGCGCTACGGTGGGCGCCAGGCTGATGGGAGCGACGACTGTCATCGGCGTCGAAGCGGTGCCGGCTCGTGCCGACGTGGCGAAGCGACTCGGCGCAGATCACATCGTCAACTTTCGCGAGTGCGATCCCGTCGCGGAGATCCTGCGTTTGACCGACGGACGCGGCGTCGATGCGGCGATCGAGGCGTTGGGGACCCAGGCAACCTTCGAAGCGGCATTACGCGTACTGCGGCCCGGCGGTACATTGTCGAGCCTGGGCGTGTATTCCAGCAACCTGACGATTCCACTCGATGCTTTCGCCGCTGGTTTGGGAGACCACAAGATCGTTACGACGCTGTGCCCCGGCGGCAAGGAACGCATGCGCCGCTTGATGAGCGTCATCGCCTCACGTCGAGCGGACTTGAAACCGCTGGTCACGCACACCTTTGCGCTCGATCAGATCGAAGCTGCCTACGAGCTGTTCGCCGGGCAGCGCGACGGTGTCCTCAAGGTCGCGATCAAACCATAATGCGTCCGGCAGCCTGATGTACCCGGGCTGCCGCATGCTCATGCCGGCCGCAAGGAAACCTTTGCCAATGAATCTCGGGCCGCCGATCCCTGTGACGTCGACAGAAAGAGCACCTGCGGCAATGCCGCCGCAAGCTTCCGGCAAGAGCGAGAGCGGTAGCGACAAGGATGGCACGCTGCTGGGCCTCACGGCCGGCGAAGTCAAACGGCTTCTGGCCGAACACGGTGCCAATGACCTTCCGGGTACGCGGCCACGCAACCTGCTGCGGCTCGTCGGCGAAGTACTCAAGGAACCGATGTTGCTGCTGCTCCTGGCAGCCGCAGCAATCTATGTCGTGCTCGGTGAAAGAAACGAGGCCATTGCGCTATCGGTGTCGAGTTGCATCGTCATCGCGATATCGGTCTTGCAGGCCCGGCGCACCGAACACTCTCTGGCAAAGTTGCGCGAGCTTTCCAGTCCGCGTGCGCTCGTGATCCGGGATGGTGTCGAGCAGCGAATCGCCGGCAGGGACGTCGTGCCCGGTGATCTCGTCCTGCTTCAGGAAGGAGATCGCGTTCCTGCAGACGCGCGGTTGCTGAGCGCCGAAGGACTCAGCATCGACGAGTCGATCCTCACGGGCGAATCGCTGCCGGTCGACAAGACCGTCGCAACGGGCGCGGCTGACGAATCCACCAGCGTGCATTCAGGTACATTGATCGTGCGCGGTCACGGAATTGCTCGCGTATACGCAACCGGCGAACAGTCGCAGATCGGACAGATCGGTAAATCTCTGAACGCCGTCGAGGAGGAACCGACACCATTGTTCCGTGAAGTCCGACACGTCGTCCGTGTCTGTGCCGTGGCGGGACTCGTTCTGTGCACGGTCGTTGCGATTGTCTACGGATCGAAGCATGCGGATTGGCTGGCCGGTTTCCTCGTCGGCATTGCGTTGGCGATGGGCCTGATGCCCGAAGAGTTTCCGGTGGTGCTGACCATTTCTCTGGCGCTTGGGGCGTACAAACTGAGCCGCGAGAAAGTGTTGACCCGCCGCATGCCCGCGCTCGAGACCATCGGAGCCGTCACTGTGCTCGGCGTCGATAAAACCGGAACGCTCACCGAGAACCGCATGAGCGTCGTGCTGCTGGACACGGACACTGGAACGACTGACCTGCGTAAATCGGCGCCGCTCCTCGACAGCACGCGCGAAGTGCTCGCGACCTCCCTGGCCGCCAGTGAACTCTCTGCCGCCGATCGCATGGAGAAAGCGATCCACAGCGCTGCGCAAACCATGATTCCGGAAGCCGTCGCCGCGTTGTCGCAGTCGACGCTGGTGAGGGAGTACGACTTGACGCCGGAGTTACTCGCGGTGACCCATGCATGGCAACGGTCGGATCGGGCGGCGCTGGACGTCACGGTGAAAGGCGCGCCGGAAGCGGTGTTCCGGCTCTGTCGTCTATCCGAGGTAGAACAACGAGCCAGGCTGGTCCGAGTGGCTGCATTGGCCAATGAAGGACTGCGGGTTCTCGCGGTTGCTCGTGGAACGCACGGTAGCTCGGTACTTCCGGATCACCCGGAAGGCTTCGAACTGCATCTGCTGGGACTGGTGTGTTTTGCCGATCCCTTGCGGGCGGATGTGCCTGCAGCGCTCGCCGAATGCCACGCTGCCGGCATTCGCGTCGTGATGATTACCGGCGATCATCCCGGAACGGCATCGGCAATCGCACGCGAGGCGGGATTCACAGACACGCGGCGAGTGGTGACCGGCACCGAACTGAGGTCTTTAAGCCCTGACGCTTTGGAAGCCTGTGTGCGCGACGTATCCATCTACGCTCGCATGTCTCCTGCCGACAAGCTCACGCTGGTGAAGGCATTCAAGGCTCGCGGCGACATCGTCGCCATGACCGGCGATGGCGTCAACGACGCTCCTGCTCTGAAGGCCGCCCATGTCGGCGTCGCCATGGGCGGTCGCGGTTCCGACGTGGCCCGCGAAGCCGCCGCCATCGTGTTGCTCAACGATGATTTTGCATCACTGGTGCGTGCTGTCAGATCCGGCCGGCGCATCTATGACAACTTACAGCATGCAATGGCGTTCATTCTCGCGGTGCACATTCCCATCGCCGGAATGGGCCTGCTGCCAATCGTTCTCGGTTGGCCGGTGCTGTTGCTGCCTTTGCACATCGTCTTCATGGAATTCGTCATCGACCCGGCATGCGCGTTCGTGTTCGAAGCAGACCCGCCGGCGCAGGACATCATGCGGCGCAAGGCACGCGCACCGGGTACACGCATGTTCACTCCCGCGTTGCTACGACGTGGCCTCGTATTGGGGACAATCGTGTTGGGTATAGTGTTCACCGTCTACGCTGTCGCGCTTGCGCACGTCGATGACACCGAAGCCCGTGCGCTGGGGTTTATCGCACTGGTAGCAGGAAATCTCGCACTGATCCTTGTCAATCGAGGTCCGGGTGCATCCCTTCGTCGCCTCGTCGCACGTCACAACGCGATCTTCTGGAGCATAGGCGCTGTCTCGCTGCTCCTGTTGGGCTGTGTCATCTACATTCCCACGATTGCAGCTGCGTTCCGGTTTTCCGAGCCTTCGCTGGCGGCGATAGTCGCAGTGCCAATAGCCACTATCGCTGCCGTTGTTTTCGGCGGCCTGAGTCTCGGGGGCCGCTTGCGACGCACCGGATGATGTGCCTTCTTGGTATGGATCAGCGGCCGTTGCGACCGAGGTCACGGACTTTATCGAGGCAGCGCCGCGCGCGCTGCTTGTCCATACTACCGATGCTGCCGATGAACATGCTCCGCACGATGCTGAAGCCGGAGAATCTCAATACGTTGCGCCGCAGGTTAGCGACGCCATGCGACAAGTAAAACCATCGATACAGCGGCGCCGGCATGCCCATCGTGACGATAAGGCGTGCGGACTTCCTGTTCTGGAACTTGACGGGCCAGCGCCCCGAACTTTCGTTGCTAAACGCGAAGCCGGGCCGGAACGCTTGTTCCAGCAGCGCCTTCAGCAAGGCTGGCATCGCGCCCAGCCACAAGGGAAACAAGATCACCACGTGTGTGGCCCAGTTCAATGCGTTCTGACAGGTCTCGACGGAGGCCACCGGCAGCTCATGTTCATAGTCGTGTTGGGATCGCAGTAACGGGAAAGTCAGATCGGCGGCACGCACCAGCACCACCTCGTGTCCGCCCTCTTGCGCACCTTCGCGATAGGCAGCCGCCAATGCATGAATAAAACGCTCGTTGGCCGGATCGGGATGACCATCGAGAATCAGAATTCTCTTCACCTGTTACACCCATGTGCTTCGTGACGAACGGCGGCTGGCCGGAATTCCGGTCGCGCCCCTCATCGACGCGACAACTTCATCCGCGTGAGCGTGTTGTCCCGTCGCACGTAGTGATGAAATAGCGCGGCGGCTGCGTGCAGGCCGATCAGAAAGTAGCCGATGGTAGCGAGAGTTACATGCAGTTCCTCCGTACGCGCCGCCAACTGCTTACTCGCACCGACAAGCGCTGGCAGCTGCGCGCCGAAGAACGGGATTGGCTTGCCCTCCGCACTCAGCGTAAGCCAGCCCAGGATCGGCAAGAGGATCATGAGGCCGTAAAGAGCCAGCTCCACAACATTTGCAATCGCCAGCTGCCATTTCGGCGCAGCGGGAACAATCGGCGGCGTATTACCGAGCCAACGAGCCGTGATTCGAACCCAAACCAGGAAGAACACGGCCAGGCCCAGCATGAAGTGCCACATCTTCAGCGCCTCGCGCACATCACTGCCGCGCGGATACATTTCGCGGAGTTCTATGCAGGCATACACACCGATCAAAAGCGCCAGCGTGATCCAGTGCAGAATGATCGACAGCCTGCCATAGCGTTCACTGATCGTAGCCATCT
>JAIBJL010000542.1 GCA_020029545.1 Gammaproteobacteria bacterium | reverse complement strand
GGAAGCGCCATTACGCGTCGCGAGTAACAGCGCATCGAGTTTGTGGCGCTGGCCTTGGTCAGTATAGAAGCGTGAAATGCGCCCAAGCGCTTCTTGCTGCGTCATGGCGTCAGCGCCGCTGCCGCTGCGCGTTGCTTCAAAGCCATCGACAAGATATTTTTCCGCTTCATTGGAGCGTCCCTGGCGATAGACCGCCTCGCCCAGCGCGCTGGCTGATCGCGCAATCCGCCAAGTGGGCGCATTGGTACGCTTCAGGCGATTCATGGAGGCGGTCAGCGTCGATTCGGCGTCCGCATAGCGGCCGCTCTTCAGCAAAGTTTCGCCGAGGAAATACTCGGCGGAGGCAACATACATATGATCGGACGGCAAGGTTTTCACGAATATGTCGAGAGCCGTGCGTAGTTCAGTCTCTGCAGCGGCGTAATGCGTCTGGCGGGTGAGAATCTGGCCCAAACCCGTACGTAAGTAACCTGTCGAGTAGTGATCCTGGCCCTGCGAGCGGACACTCATGTCTACGGCCTCGCGCGCGAGCTTTTCGGCCTCTGCGAGATTGTTCTGAGCCATGCGAACCTTGGCCAGCGAGTCGAGCGTGTCTGCTATCGTGGGGTGGGCGTCACCAAACAGGACTCTTTGCGCTGCCAGTGTGCGTTCAAATAGCGATGCGGCCTCGTTCATGCGCCCCTGGAGGAACAGGACCTCGCCCAGCTGAAAGTCGGCCCTGACTCGATCCGGGTGAAGGTCCGGAACGGCTTCGTGGTAGATGCTTACTGCTTCCTGCGACGCACGTTCGGCACCATCGAGATCGTCTCCCCATGCACGCGCATTGGATAGATCGGTGAGAGCCTCTGCCACCCTAGGACTGCGTCTGCCCTCCAGTTCGCGCGTTAATGCGAGGCCTCGAGTCATGTAGCCCTCGCCTTTGGCGAGATTACCCCGATTGAATTCCATGCGTCCCAGGTCCACCAGCAGGCGGGCATGTAGCTTGGTCTTGACACCTGTGGAGCGCTCGGAAATCTCCATCGCCTGCTGGAACGCCCGGTCCGATTCTTCGAACTTGCCATCCATACGCAAGGCAGTCGCGAGCTCAGCAAGTACCGAACCGGTTAGCGCATCATTCTCTCCCGGCAGCTCCCGGCGAATCCGCAAAGCATCTTCGAGATAGGAGACTGCGTGCGCTGGCTGACCCTGACGCCGATAAGCACGGCCGATCGCTTCCAACAGCTGCGCTCGCACTTGAGGCTGTTCATTCAGATCGCCTCGGATGCTACGCGCAGCTTGCTCGAGCAGTTCGCTCGCTGTCATCTGCTTGCCGTGATTCTCGAAGGGGTCCGCCGCAGTGAACACATTCAGCATGAAGTTCGAGACTTTCTCGGCGCGCTCGCCTTCCTGGGTCGCGCGGTCTCTTTCGGCAGCGACACGCTGCGTCTGAATGGTCATGGCGACCGCGAAAGCAATGATGACGGCTACGAAGGTGCCGCTGGCCGCGACGCCGAAGGTGTGGCGGCGCATGAATCGTTGCGAGTAGTACAGCCAGTTGCCCTGGCGCGCCAGTACCGGTTCATTCGTCAGGTAACGGCGAATATCGGCTGCCAGCTGTTCGATCGAAGGATAGCGATGCTCGGGCTCCTTGCGCATGGCCCGCATGACAATGGCGTCGATATCCCCCTCGAGCCGCTTGCACAGCCGCTCGGCGGCCATGCTGCGCGCCTGCGCGACGGCGTCGATGTTCGATTCGCCCGCCGCCGGGCCGCGTTCGATGGCGCGGCGGACACCGGCGCTCGGCCGCAGCGGATCAGATATGCAGATCGAACGTTCGAGTTCCAGCTGACTCGCCGACCCCGGCACGACGTAGGGGCGCATGCCCGTGAGCAGTTCGTACAGCACGACGCCCAGCGCATACACGTCGCTAGCGGTCGTCACAGCGCGTCCGAGGATCTGTTCGGGACTCGCATACTCGGGCGTCAACAAGCGATCGTTCATGCGCGTGAGTGCCAGCAGCGCAGCGGCGTCGCCGACATCCAGGAGTTTGGCAATGCCGAAGTCGAGCAGCTTGGGTGCACCTTCGCCGGTTACCAGGATATTGGCGGGCTTGAGGTCGCGATGCACAATCAGGTTCTGGTGCGCATACTGAACGGCCGCGCAGATCTGCAGGAACAGTTCGAGTCGTGCGCGCACGTCCAGTTGCATGCGATCGCAGAAACGGTCGACGGGTTCGCCATGAACGTATTCCATGACCAAGTACGGCTGGCCCGCGTCGGTTTCGCCGGCATCCAGCAGGCGTGCGATGTTGGGATGGTTGAGGCTGGCGAGAATCTGGCGCTCGGCGCGAAACCGCATACCCAGGTCGCCCTGTACCGTCGCGCTATCGACGACCTTGACCGCGACCTGCGCCGAATACTGGCGATCGGATCGCTCCCCCAGATAGACCGTTCCGGTGCCGCCGTGGCCGAGCACTGCTACCAGCTTGTAGTTGCCGACAACGCGGCCGAGCAGGGCGCGGCGACGGTCGCGCGTCGTGGCATCGAGCGCGGCGCCCAGCGCATTCGTCAAGGGTCCAGTGGATTTGCCGGTGTCGCAGGCCAGCAGGCCGAGCAATTCTTCGCGCAGGCTCGCATCGTCCTGCGTCTCGCGCCGGACCAGATCGACCCGCTCATCGGGTGGCAGATCGACCGCCCGCGCGAACAGTTCCTGGATTCGTTCCCAGCGGGCACCGGCTGCGTCGCTCCCAGTGTTCAAGACGACTCCGATTGGCGCGCACGTGCCGGCAGAATCTGTTTCAGAACCCAGGCTTTCGCCAGGCGCAGCTCGCGATCGACCGAGGCTTCCGAAATTTTCAAGGTTTCCGACAGCTCCTGATACGTCAGTCCGCCGAAATAGTGCAATTCGACGATGCCGGCGAGTCGTTCATTGTGTCGCGCCAGCTGCTCCAGCGCTTCGTCGATTTCGAGCACATCGATCTCACCGGCGGTGGCGGGCCCGGAGGTGTTGGCCTCAAGATCCTGCAGATCGGTCAGCAGATC
>JAIBJL010000214.1 GCA_020029545.1 Gammaproteobacteria bacterium | reverse complement strand
TACCAGGAGTCGGCAGCGGAAGCCGAGTCGCGCAAACTGGTGTCGGCTGTGCTGGCCGATACGGAAGAAGCCTGGGGTCAGATCTTCAGCTCGAATGGCCGAACCTATGAGCAGCCGAAACTGGTGCTGTTCTCGGGTGCCGTGGAGTCTGCCTGCGGCATGGCGCAGGCGGCTGTCGGTCCGTTCTACTGTCCCGGCGATCACCAGGTCTACATCGACCTGTCCTTTTACGACGAATTACGCAGCCGTTTCGGCGCACCTGGCGATTTCGCGCAGGCTTATGTGATCGCACATGAAGTCGGCCATCATGTGCAGACGCTGCTCGGCATTTCCGACAAGACTCAGGCCGCCCGCAGCCGCGCGAGCCAAGTCGAGTCCAATCGGATTTCCGTGCGCCAGGAATTGCAGGCCGATTGCTTTGCCGGCATCTGGGCACACAACGCGAACCAGTCGCGCGGCGTGCTGCCGACAGGCGACCTTGCGCTGGAAGCAGGCGATATTGAAGAAGGCCTGAACGCGGCGAGTGCCATTGGGGACGACCGGTTGCAGAAGCAATCGGGCGGTTACGTCTCGCCCGAATCCTTCACACACGGCAGTTCCGAACAGCGCGTCCGCTGGTTCAAGCGCGGTTTCGAGTCCGGGCTGGTCGAATCCTGCGATACGTTCAGCGCGCGAGAACTGTAGGCGAAGCCGGACCCCTGGCAAGTCGGCTGCGGGCCAGAGAACCGACCGATGTTGAACGGCGAGTTCACCAGCGAGTGACGGTGAAACTGGACTTGAGCAGGACTCTCCATGAACCACCCAAGGAACGCGAATTTCCGGGTCCCACTGTAGTCGAGCTTCAATTCGCCGCCGCGCCGCGGAGGTGGGGGTCTTACACAGGTTTACCAAGATAGAGCATCGCGTTCCATCCTCTCGGCAACGCCTCCGCTCAGCCGAGGAACTCGCATAGGTACGCCGCTGTGCCGCCTACGGGCCGCACATCGAAGCAGCTGTTGGCGGGGACTTCAAAGTAAGTACCGGCCGGATAGGTCTGCCACTCTCCGCCACCGATCTTCGCCTGCAACTGGCCACTGACCACGCTCATGCGTTCGGCAGTGCCGGTATTGAAGTGAAATTTGCCGGGTGCGATGACCCCCACCGTCGCCTTCATCCCGTGACGTTCGAAGCCGAGGCTCTGTACCTGATCGTTGAAGTAAGTGTGGTGCTGCAGCATGAGTGGGATTCCGATATTCCTTGAAAAGGGGAGTCTAGCGACGAGTGGAGTCGACGACTTACGGTGAAGGTAGAGAGCTTACGGTTATCCAACGATTGCAGAGTTCGCGAAATAGTGCTTCGTCGTTTTCGTCTGTGCTATTTTAACGACAAATAAGACGGGAGGAACGGTGCCGGAGCATTCGCTCGACGGTAACCTGATCGCGGCGAATGCCGAACAACCGATTGCGCGAACGCATGCGCAGCGGACTGCTTTTGTCGGCAGAACGTTACGCGGCCCGCTCAACAAGCCGATCATCGTCCGCAGCTTCAGCGATTTTCAACAGATCTTCGGCGGCTTGTGGCAGCCCAGTCCGTTGTCCTACGCAGTCGAACAGTTCTTCGAGCAGGGTGGCCGACAAGCCGTCATCGTGCGCGTTGCCAATGGCGCGCAGCCGGTTACGATCTCCTTGCCCTGCCGACGCGAACAGCTGAAGCTTGAGGCGCGCGCACCCGGTACCCGCGAGTTCCTGCGCGCTTCGGTCGATTACGATCACATCCCGGCCGACGACGTGCAGCGCTTTAATCTGGTCGTGCAGCGTGTGCGTTCGCCAGGTTCGGGTCGCGTCGAAGAACAGGAGATCTTTCGCGCACTGTCGGTCGATCCGCGGGCGCCGCGGTTCGTGACCGCAGCACTGGTCGAATCGAAAATGGTGCGCGTGCGCGGTCTGGTGCCGACCGTGCGTCCGGATCCGACCTTAATGGCGGGCACGAACCTTCCCGTCGGCTATGTCAGTTCGAATTCCGACGGTAACGACGGCCGGCCGCTCACCGACTACGATGTGATTGGGTCGGTCACGCGCCGCTCCGGGCTGTTCGCGCTGGAAGGCGTCGACGAACTGGCCTTTGTCTACATCCCGCCGCTGTCGCGTACCCAGGATATTGGCGCCAGCGCGCTGATGGTCGCCGGCAAGTTCTGTCGCGAGCAGCGCGTGGTGCTGATCGTCGATCCGCCGGTCGAATGGACCACGTCGGGCCAGGTCATCGCCGGTCTCAAGGCGCTGGATTTTTACAACGACACGGCGGTGATGTTCTTTCCGCGCGTGATCTGCATGGATCGATTGCGCGGGCGTAATGAGGTGTTCGGCAATGGCGGCGCCGTGGCGGGCGTGCTCTCGCGCAGCGGCGAAGTCGTCGCGGCGATCGTCAATCCGCCCGAACCGGAACCCTTGTTGCGCGCCGGCGCAAAGCTGGCGTGCGAAGTCACCCACGGCGAACGGGTGCGGCTCGCGACCCATGGTATCAATGTGCTGCAGACGGTGCGCAGCGCCGATCGCAATCGTCCCCTGTTGCGCACGCTGTCGGGCGGTGCCAGCGGCTCGTCGGATTGGGCGTATCTCGCGCCGCGTCGCTTCGCCCTGTTCGTGATCGGTGCCATCGAGCGCGGCACGCGTTGGGCGGTGGTCGAGCCACGCGATCATGGCACGTGGACGCGCTTGCGCCAGCAGGTCACTACTTTTCTGCGGGAGCTGCGCATGTCTGGAGCCTTCGCGTCAGTCGCTGCCGAGGACGCATTCACGGTGATCTGCGACGATCGCGTCAACGAACCCTTGCCGCCCGGCGCCGGGTCCGGCGTGGTCAACATCCTGGTGCAATTCGCTGCCATTCATGTCGGCGAATACCACAGTTTCATGATCAGTCACGGTACGCATGCCAGCACCGTCAAGCCGATCGCGGTCAACCGGCTGGAGTCCTCGCTGCCAGTCACCGCCGAACTCGAACAGGAAATCACCCTGTCGCTGCTGACGGATAGGAACACCGCACGGCTCAGCGTCTCGATGAATTAGAAAGCACCGTTGAGGGCACAACGGTTCTGCGTTCGGGGGCGACACGTACGAGAATCGCCCACAGCGAGCTCTTTCTGTGACACCCGGCAGGCTCTGCCGTCGAAGTCGGTCGATCCCACTGTGGATGTGATCCTCTTCTCGTTCTGTCCTCTCCATATTTAGTTACATTCGCGCCGCGCCAACCCGCCGGTGCAGCGTCATGCCCGGTATGCGAGCTGACGAGACGAAACGAAGGAGAAGGATGTGATGAGGGTGTCGGGACTGTTGCGCCACTATCGTTCGGCGCGTAGTGGCCTGTGGGACGACTTTCGCGGCTCGCACTGGGGAATGAGCGATACGCAGATACTGATGAACGAAGTGGAGAACCTGCGCGAAGGCTGGTGCGGCACGGGCGAACTGTTCGAGATCGGGGTGACGTTTCGTTATATCTTCGGTCCGGCCGGCCTGCGCGGCGGCAGCTATGAGTTCGACCTGCGCGACCGATTCGCCGATGCGTCGCTGGCATTCCGACATGTGCTGGCGGCCCTCATGAAGCAGCATCAGGTGCCGCTCTATCTGCAGCAGACCCCTGCGGTGCTGTCGCCGGATGTCGAGCTGCCGCCGATGTCGTTGCTACGTTCCATGGCGCAGGGCGCCCCGCGCTGCATCGCCGGCTGGGTGACGGACGCCAGCGAACTGTTGCTGATCAAGGATGACACGGCAGTGCCATTGCGCGTGCTGTGCAATGCGCGCGATGCCGCTTTGTATCCGGACGCCCCGCAACGCGCATAGCAGACGGTCCGAATCCCGAATCAGGGGCATCGCGGTGACGATCCGGATCTCGCCACGCCAACTGAACAAGGCTGCATCCTACGACTTGCCCCGGGCCCGACTTGCTCCGAGTCCGACTTGCTCTGAGTCGCCGCTACTGACAAAGTCTGCATCCTTCTTGCCAGTGCATGAGCCGATGTCTCACTCCTTGTTTCTCACCACCGCGCTCGAGGCGGCGCGGGCCGCGGCGGACGTCATTCGCCGCTACTATCAGCGCAATCTCGATATTGTCATCAAGGCGGACAAGTCGCCGGTGACCCAGGCCGATGTGGAAACCGAACAGGTCATCCGCACGCTGATCGCCGGGCGCTTTCCCGATCATGGCTTTTACGGTGAAGAGACCGGCCAGAATGCACTGGATGCCGAATATCTTTGGCTCGTCGATCCGATCGACGGTACCAAGGCGTTCGTGCGCGAGTACCCGATGTTCTCGACACAGATCGCGCTTATGCAGCGCGGCAGACTGATCGTTGGCGTTTCATCCGCTCCGGTCTACGGCGAGATCGCTTACGCTGAAGCTGGTAAGGGTGCTTGGCTCAACGATCAGCCCATATCTGTCAGCCGGATCGACACCATAGAAGGTGCGGCGCTATCGTCCGGCAATCTCAAGACGCTCGCGAGCGGCCCGCAATGGCAGTCCTACGGCCAGTTGGTCAAGCGTCTGCATCGCATTCGCGGTTACGGCGATTTTCTGCACTATCATCTCTTGGCGGCCGGCAAGATCGATGCAGTCATCGAGTCCGATGTGAATATTCTGGATATCGCCGCGTTGTCTGTGATCGTCGAAGCGGCCGGCGGTCGCTTCACCGATCTGCAGGGGCAGGCGTTGAATCTGAATACGACCTCGGTGCTGGCGACGAATCAACCACTGCATCGGCTGGTGCTGGAGGCGCTGCAGGCCTGAGCAGCTTGTAGACCATTCACTACTCACCACTCACTTTTCTTACTAACTCTTACGCTTGGGCAGCATGTCGACGAGTTCGTGAAACTTCGTCGGGTCGTAGCCGACAATGAACGCAAATACGGAGATCGCGGCCGCGAGCCGCACGTACTGCTCAGCGGTCGGCGTCGCGAACGGTTCGCTGGTCGTGACGAAAATGCCGGCCATCGTCGCCAGGTAGACGAGCAGGCTGCGAAACATGGAAGCAAACGGACTTTCGGTACGAAACAGTAGCCGCGCATCCGGCAGTGCCCCATCGCCCGGCTTGCTGGCGAGGTGCTTTGTCGCCTGCGAGTAGGTGAGGTAGCTGGCGCAGCCGCCGACAAAGCCCGCCAGGATCGTCAGCAATGCCACGTTGGTCGGCGTGTACAGCAGCGTGGCGAGTACGAAGGCTTTGAACAATTGTCCGGCACTCAATTGTCCGGCACTGGGAGGCTTTGCAATCCGTGTCGGCACCTCCGTGGTTGCCGCTGTTGCCTGCGCAACGGGGGTAATGCTGATCGAATGACCGGCCAACTGCTCGCGATACGGTTCCGAGCTGACCAGCATGCCTGCGGCAAATAACAGCAGATAGCTGGCCAAGGCGACACATCCGAAGGTGATTCTGAGCGCTTTCATTACGGCCTCCTCGTTCATGCCCTGTTGATAAACCGCCACGCGGGCGGTGTCATCGGCCAAAAGGACAGGCGACGGTGAGTGCTTATATGAAACGACCCATCGGACTCCTGTCACGAGGGTCGTGGAGCCGAGCAAAAAGCGTGGTTTTTGCTCGGCTCTCGCCGCGTTCGCGGCGGGCACATCCATGTGCCTGGGCGGCACTCGATAAGATACATTTCATCCTTCGAGGTCGAGCGCAGCACGATGGGCAACTAGCTACAAAGCGACGAAAGTGCGGCCTGCGTCCCAATTCAGCTGCCTGACGGGCATGCCGTAGAGACGCGAGATGGATTGCTCGGTGAGCACTTCGGACGTTGCGCCGAAAGTCCATTCGCCATTGCCGAACAACAGCAGGGCATGGTCTGCAAAGCGTGCGGCAAGCCCGGCATCGTGCAGGCTCATGAGCACCGTGCTGCCGTCATGTGCCCGCTTCTGAAACAGGCGCAGCACGTCGATCTGATGATGGGGATCGAGGTGATTGATCGGTTCATCCAGCAGCAGCAGCGAGGCATTCTGCGTCAGCATGGCGGCAATGGCGGCACGACGGCGTTCGCCGCCCGACAAGGTGGCGATGTCGCGATGTGCAAAGGTATCCAGACCGACTTCGGCCAGGGCGGTGGAGGCGATACGACGATCGACATCGCTTTCCCATTGCCAGAAGCCCAGATGCGGATGACGGCCGATCAAGGCGGTCTCGATCACAGTCGAGGGAAAGGGGTCCTCGGAGTCCTGCGGCAGCAGACCGAGGCGCCTCGCCAGCGCACGCCGCGGCCATTGGGAAATCTCGATGCCGTCGATTTGGATCGTGCCACGCGCAGGTGCACGTAGTCCGGCCAGCGTGTGCAACGTGAGCGTCTTGCCCGCGCCATTGCAACCCAGTACGCAGGTTGTCGTGCCGGCGGGCAGAGCGAGTGTCAACGCCCCGACGAGTTCCCGCCCGGCCACAGTCACGGACAGATCGCGACAACTCAATGCGGGTGCATCGGCTGCAGTCATTGCTTGGTCCAGCCGATTTCTGTCGCCGTCGCCGGTCCGACGACAACCTGGCGCAGCGATGCAGGAATCTGCGACTCGGTTGCCGAGAGCGGAATACGGCCGCCCATCAGTTCCGCCGCCGCTTGCGGATACAGCGGTTTACGGTCTGGCTGCGCGAAGCCGTCCGGATGCCGGGGTTGGTTGGTGGTGAGATCGTACTTGTCGGTGGCGCCGAGCGTATGCAGCACTTCGTGTGCTATCACTGCGTCGTTCGATCCTTCCATGCGCCGGTCCGCAAAGGCATTGACGATGGCAAACAGGCCTTTCTGCAGGCCTACGGAATGCGGCAGCGACGGTGAGGTCGCAGGATCGTGATACAGCACGAACAGCCGGATGTCCGGCGCCGGTCCCGGTGGATACTCAGGAACCCGCCATGCCCAGTAGCGCGTGCGCAAACTCCACGAAATCGCACCCCATGTGCCGCTCCCCGGTGCGAGCATCGGCGGTAACTCGTGCACCGGCTTGGCTACGGAGAAACGCAACGGTCGATCGAGCTTCACGGCGTAGCGTTCAGCCTGCGCGCTGAAGAAGCTTTCGATGCTGGAGAACTGCGACTGCTCGATGCGGCCAAGATAACGCTCGGCGGTATCGCTGCCATCGCCGTTGATCGGGAACACCATGACACGCAGCGGAATATCCCAGTCCGTCGAGTAGACCCGATCGAAGTACGTGTTGAGCGCGACGAACAGCAGGATCAACAGCAGAATGGCAATGCGCAGCTTGCGAAACACGATGCGTATCAGCTCGAGGCTTCGGCACTGACTTCCTGCAGCTCACCGTCGATCGCGGTGTAGGAAACCGTCATCGGTTGACAGCACACCGAGCAGTCCTCGATGTAGCTTTGCGACTCCACTGACAGGTCCAGGAACAGCAGGATGGTTTCCCCGCAATGCGGGCACATGACTTCGGCGGTGGTTTCAAACATGAGTTGGCTGCCGATCGGAAAGGGGGCATGGTAACCGGCGGGCGAGGGCGAGTCTCACTTATCGCGAAGCCGGTGGGCGCGATGTCCAAGGTCATAGCGTGAATGCCGAACGAATCCACTCGATAGGTTTGCCGCCGCCGATGGCGACGACGTCGAATCGTGCGGGATAGCGGGCCAATTCGTGCCGACTGATCAGCAAGTGCTTGGCAGCAAGGATGAGCCGTTTCTGCTTCTGAGGCGTGACCGACGCGGCGGCACCGCCGAACTGCATTGAAGCGCGGAAACGTACTTCGATCAGCGCCAGCGTTGCGCCATCGAGCATCACCAGATCGATTTCTCCGGCGCGGCATCGGTAATTGCGTGCGATCAGCTTTAGTCCGTGAGTGCGCAGATGCTGGAGTGCGGCGGCCTCCGCCGCGTTGCCTGCCTCCTTGCGTTGCCGGTCGTCCATGACCTGTTGTCCTGCGTCGAATCGATGTCGGCAAGCCGCTGCTTCAGCGAATTGCGGCAGTTGCAGGGATCGAAGTGCCGAGCGCAACCGGCTTGCCGTCGCTGACCCGTGCCCAGTCGAGCTGTCGATGAACGCGCCCCTTGTCGTCGATCGACAGTAGTCCGGTCATGCCGGGTATCGCGTGTGCGCTGCCGAAACGGCCGGCCTTGAGCAGCGGAATGATGCGATACGCATCGAAACCGAAGGCATACAGACGGCTCTGGCTGCGCGCGCGCGCGGGCCAGAATTTACTGATGGACGTGCGCATGGCGCTGGACGCCGCGTCCGGCGAAATGACCCAGGGCATGTGCGGAAAGATGACGCCATCCAGATCGGTGTTGGCCGCGCTATCCGGCTC
>JAIBJL010000213.1 GCA_020029545.1 Gammaproteobacteria bacterium | reverse complement strand
TCGAGCATCGGCATCAACTGCCGGCACGGCCCGCACCACGGCGCCCAGAAATCGACCAGTACAGGAATCTGCGCAGACGCCTCCACCACATCTTTCATGAAGGACGCGCCGGTGACTGTCAACGATTCGACCGCGGATGTGCTCATTCAAGTCCTCTCACAAACGTACGGCAAGCCAACGATCTCGCTTTGATCGGGTCAAACTAAAAAAATTCCACCCCACGCCCCATGTCGCCACATGGAAACAGCTATGACTTAGGCGCATTGCACATCATTTGCGATACTGCAGGCTGGCACCCGGTAATTTTTTCTGGAGACGGTGTTGATGCTGATGCAGAAAGGCAGAATTTCGTGCGCGGTGGCGTTGTGCTTGATGACGCTTCTGCCGCAGGTCGCCGCGGCACAGTGGAAATCGAAGGCTGAGGCCGGGCTGGTTGCCTCGCGCGGCAATACCGAGACCGAAAGTGCGAATGCCAAGTTCGATGTCAGCCGGGAGTTCGTTCGGTGGAAGCATTCGGCGGGAGCAACCGGCGTATACGCCTCAGATGAGTTCGGCGCCACAGGGCAGCGCTGGGAAGCGCGCGGACAGACCGAATACCGGTTCAACGTCAAGGGATTCTGGTTCGGCTCGGGGCGCTACGAAGAGGATCGCTTCAGCGGTATCGCTTACCAGGCGACCTACGGCACCGGTCTGGGTTGGCGCTTTTTCGATACCGACCGCACCAAACTGTCGGCTCAAATCGGCGCCGGTTACAAGGTATCGGAAAGCCGCGCGACGATCGACGACGACGGTGTGACATTCATTCCGGCGGATCGCGATGAAGAAGCCATCGGGCAGGGCAATCTCAACTACGAACATGTACTGACAGACACCACGAAAGTGATCGACAAGTTGCTGGTGGAAGCGGGTGCCGAGAATACGTTCGTGCAAAACGATTTCAGCCTGCAGGTGAAAATCCTCGGCTCGCTCGCGCTGGCGGCCGGTTATTCAGTCCGTCACAACAGCAATCCGCCGGATGGATTCCGGGCCACCGACACGCTGACGACACTGAATCTGGTGTATGAACTCAAGTAGCTGCGTTGCCGTAGGCGCGACCGCCCGTCAGCTTTTCTTCGGATAGTCGAATTCGACGTTGAGTCCGGCGTTCCAGTCGAGATCGCGCCACTGCGCAATATCGAATTGAACCGTGTAGGTGGCGCACGTCGGCATGTTGTCGATGGAACGCTCGCGGGAGATATGCTCGGCAAATTCGGTGATGCCGGGGTTATGCCCGAACAACATCAGATGAGGTGCGTTGCCGCCAAGTTCCTGGATGACTCTCAGCATATCCTTCGGCGACGCCAGATACAGCCGCTCATCCTGGATGACGTTGCCCGCTGAAATACCCAGCTCGCGCACCATGATGGTTGCTGTGGTCAGCGCTCGCACAGCCGGACTCGACAACACTTTGTCGGGTTTGAAACCGCGATCTTTGAGACGTTTACCCATCTCCGGCGCGTCGCGCTGACCGCGGGCTTCGAGCGCGCGATCCCAGTCTTCCTGCCCGTCGTAGGCGGGCTCGGTCTTGGCATGTCGGACCAGGGTGAGGCGCAGCATGGTGATTCGCAATTCGGCAGCAATCGGCGCAGCTTACGTCGCGGCGCTCACTTCGACCATGCCGTCGACGACGCGTGTCGGGTAGCTACGTACAGGTTCGTATGCGGGCGGGCTGAGTACTGCGCCGGTGCGCAAGCAGAACCGGGCGCCATGTCGCGGACAGATGACGACATCGCCCTCGACCGCGCCGCCCGCCAGCTCGCCGCCATCGTGCGTGCAGAGATCGTCGATGGCATAGAACTGTCCATCGATGTTGAATACGGCGATCAGCTGCGCATCCACTTCAATCTGGGCGTAGTCACCGGGCGCAATGGATGCAGCCGGTGCGACAGCGAGCCAGGGCATTACATCATCCCCGTCTGCAGGCGGGCAGCTTCCGACATCATGGTCTGGTTCCAGGGGGGATCGAAGACCAGTTCGACATCCGCGCGCGAGATCGTGGGCACCAGCTCGACTTTTTCTTTCACATCGCGCACCAGTACTTCGCCCATGCCGCAGCCCGGCGCCGTCAGCGTCATCTGAATGCTCGCGACGCGGCTGCCATCGCTCTCCTGCTGGAGTTCGCAGGAATACACCAGGCCGAGCTCGACAATGTTCACCGGGATTTCCGGATCGAAGCAGGTGCGCATTTGTTCCCAGGCCAGTTGCTTGACGTCGTCATCCGTTGCATTCGGTGGTAGTTCGGGGCCCACGGCGACGTCCTTGCCGAGCGCATCCGCATCCTTTCCCGCGATGCGGAACAAGTTGCCTTCGACATACACGGTAAAGCTGCCGCCGAGGGCCTGTGTGATGAAGCCGGTCTTGTTCTCGCGCAGCACAACCGGCACGCCGGCCGGCACCATGATGGCATCGACATCGCGCCGCAGGATCACGGGTTCATGGTCGTGGTGATTCACTCGTCTGACTCTCTAAGCAGTACCAACACCCTAAGCAGTACCAACACCGTCACTCGGTCGACACGGGGGCGGCGGGCGCATTGTCCAATGCGGCATTCAGCGTATGCCAGCACAGACTGGCGCATTTCACGCGCGCCGGGAACTCGCGCACGCCCGACAGGGCGGCCAGCTTGCCAAGTCGCGCCGTATCCGCCTGCGCGTCCTGCTGCGTCAGCAGCGCATGGACCTGGTTGAA
This sequence comes from Gammaproteobacteria bacterium, assembly GCA_020029545.1. Lineage (GTDB taxonomy): Bacteria > Pseudomonadota > Gammaproteobacteria > Steroidobacterales > Steroidobacteraceae > Steroidobacter. Next base: position 12,685 of record JAIBJL010000213.1, on the reverse strand, counting down.
CAACTCCTTCACTGCGGTGCGCGACTTACCCTTGATGGCTTCGGTCAGCAGCGACGCGGATGCCACCGAGATCGCGCAGCCGGCGCCGTCGAATTTCGCATCGGCAATCCTGTCGCCGTCGAGCTTGACGTAGACGGTCAGGCGATCGCCGCACAATGGGTTGTGACCATCGGCCTGCGCATCGGCGGGGTGCAATGCGCCGAAGTTTCGCGGGTTGCGGTTGTGATCGACGATCACGTCGCGATAGAGGTCTTTCAGGTCCATGATCAGCCCAGTACCTGGCGCGTGTGTTCGAGTGCTGCTACCAGGCGGTCGATTTCCTCGAACGTGTTGTAGAACGACATCGAGGCGCGCGCGGTCGCGGGAATCCGATAGAACTCCATGACAGGCATGGCGCAGTGATGGCCGGTACGGATCGCGACGCCTTCGGTATCGAGAATCGTGCCGATGTCGTGCGGATGAATGCCATCGAGCACGAACGAGACCACGGCAGCCTTATGCGGCGCAGTGCCGATAATTCGCAGGCCGGGCAGAGCCGACAACTGATGCGTCGCATACTCGAGCAGCTCGTGTTCGATGCGGGCGATACGTTCCATGCCGATGCGTTCGAGATACCGGATGGCGGCGGCCAGGCCGATCGCGCCGCTGATATGCGGGGTGCCGGCCTCGAATTTCCAGGGCAGCTGGTTGTACGTCGTCTTGGTGAACGAGACGGTAAGAATCATGTCGCCGCCGCCCTGCCACGGCGGCATGCGTTCCAGCAACGACTGCTTGCCGTAGAGCACGCCCATCCCGGTGGGCCCGAGCATTTTGTGGCTGGAAAAGCAGTAGAAATCGCAATCGAGCGCCTGCACGTCAACCTTCGCGTGCGGCACTGCCTGGGCACCGTCGATGAGCACGGGCACACTCAGGCGTCGTGCTACCGCGATGAACTTCTCGATCGGCACCACCGTGCCCAAGGCATTCGAGACATGCGCCAGTGCCAACAACTTCGTGCGCGGGCCGATCAGTGTTTCGAATGCGGCGAAGTCGACTTCACCCGCGTTGCTGATCGGGATGACTTTCAGCACCGCACCGGTCTGCTCGCACACCAGCTGCCACGGGACGATATTGGCGTGATGTTCGAGACCGGAAATCAGGATTTCATCGCCCGGCTGCAGCTGCGGCCGCGCGAAACTCTGTGCAACCAGATTGATGGCTTCGGTCGTACCGCGGACGAAAATGATCTCCTTCGTGTCCTTCGCATGGATGAAGCGTCGCACGACGTCGCGTGCGCCTTCATAAGCGTCGGTCGCGCGCTGACTCAGCGTATGCACGCCGCGATGCACGTTGGCGTGATCGTGTTCGTAGTAGTGCGAGATCGCATCGATGACGGACTGCGGCCGCTGGCTCGACGCGGCATTGTCCAGATACGCCAGCGGCTTGCCATGGATCTGCTGCGCCAGGATCGGGAAATCACGGCGCACGGCGGTGACATCGAAATCGCCGACGCTCGCTGTGGCGGCTCGGGTGGCGGTTCTGGTGGGCGCGGTCGATTGCGCGTTCATGAATGCTCGCCTGCACTGAGATCGAAGCGCCGTTGCACACGAGCTTCCAGCCATTCGCGCACCGCTCCGACCTGCACCGTCGACAGCATCGATTGTGCGAATGCGCGAATCAGCAGGGCACGCGCCTCGGATTCGCCGAGGCCACGCGAACGCAGGTAGAACAGCGACACCGGATCGAGCTGGCCGGTCGTGGCGCCATGACTGCACTTCACGTCGTGCGCATAGATTTCCAGTTCCGGCCGCGAATCGATCTCCGCGGTATTCGAGAGCAGCAGGTTGCGATTCGACTGACGCGCGTCGATCTTCTGTGCGCCCGGCTGAACGACGACTTTGCCATTGAAAATGCCGCGACCGCGACCGGCGGCGATGCCTCGGAAGTCCTGCTGGCTGGTCGTGTGCGCCGCCGCATGATCGATGTGCACATAAGTGTCCAGGTGCTGCGTTCCGGTCGGCGCGAACAGACCATTCAGGCTGACATTCGCGCCGGGACCGCCGAGTGTGACCAGGGTGCCGCTGCGGCCCAGTGCAGAGCCGAGTGCGAAGTCATGCTTGCCGAAATGTGCGTTCGTCGCCAGCTGCAGACGCGTCGTTTCGATGTGAAAGCTGCGCGAGGGTTCTTCCTGCAGATTGAGGTGCGACACACGAGCGCCCACGCCGAGGTCGAAGGTGAGCCAGGCGTTGGTCAGCGATTCCGCGGTTTCGTCGCCGACCCAATGCGTGATGATCGAGCATTCGCTGTGGGCCCCGGCACGGACAATGATCCGCGGATTTGCCATGTGCGAACCGGCAGACCGCGCGGAAGCCGGCATGCACCATTGATGCACCAGATAGATCGGCTGCTCGAACTGCACATTGGGGGCGATATCGATCACAACGCCATCGTCGGAAAACGCGCCATTCAGATGCTCGAAGGCCCCATTCGCGGTGGGTGGCGTGGCGTGGGGGGCCGCGTGGTCGTGACGCGCGAGAAAATCCGCGACTTGTGTCGGGCTGTGACTTGCCCACTGCGCCAGCGTCAGGATCGTGACGCCGGGCGGTTGTGGCGCAGGGGTCGATAACGTCGGCATGTAGCGGCCATTGACCAGGACCAGCCGATGACCGGCGTCGGCGATCCACTGCGATTCATCGGCGCCGATGGGCATCGCATCGGCGGGCGCAAAGCGTCGCGATTCGACGCGACGCAAACTCGTGTACTTCCAAGCTTCATCGCGCTGCGTCGGAAAGCCGCCGGCGAGAAATCGCTCCAGCGACGCACGGCGCAACTTGCCCAACGCATCGTCGGGGACGTTACGCGAGGCGAACAGCGCTCGATAGTGATCGAGTGCTGCCGCCGGCTGATTGATTGCACTCAGACTCATGCTGCCGCCGAATCCTCTTTGACCCAATCGTAGCCGCGCTTCTCCAGTTCGAGCGCCAGCGACTTGTCGCCGCTCATCACAATGCGTCCGCCCGTCAGCACATGGACGTGATCCGGCTGGATGTAGTCGAGCAGACGCTGGTAATGCGTGACCATGACGATGGCGCGATCGGCGCGGCGCAGGCTGTTGACGCCATTCGATACCACGCGCAAGGCATCGATATCGAGGCCCGAATCGGTTTCGTCCAGCAAAGCCAACGTCGGCTCAAGAATCGCCATCTGCAGAATCTCGTTACGCTTTTTCTCGCCGCCCGAGAAGCCTTCGTTGACGGCGCGATTGAGAAAGCTTTCATTCATCTGCATCAGTTGCATTTTTTCCCGCACCAGCGTGAGGAATTCGAAGGCATCGACTTCCGCTTCGCCGCGATGCTTGCGGATGGCATTCAGGCCGGCCTTCAGCAGATACACGTTGTTCACGCCAGGAATTTCCACCGGATACTGGAACGCCAGGAACACACCTTCACGGGCGCGCTCTTCAGGGGCCAGCGCGAGCAGATCGCGATCCTGGTAGGTGACCGTGCCCGCGGTGACTTCGTAACCGTCACGGCCGGCCAGTACCTGCGCGAGCGTGCTCTTGCCGGAACCGTTCGGTCCCATGATGGCGTGGACCTCGCCGGCCTTGACGTCGAGATTCAAACCGTTGAGCACCTGCTTGCCGGCGACGGTGACTTTGAGATTGCGGATACTGAGCATGTGGGGGATTTCTCCAGGTGGATGCAGTCGTCAGCCGACGGAGCCTTCGAGACTCACGGCCAGCAGGTTCTGTGCCTCGACGGCAAACTCCATCGGCAGTTCCTTGAAGACGGCCTTGCAGAAGCCGTTGACGATCATGTTCACGGCGTCTTCGGATGAAATGCCGCGACTCAGGCAATAGAACAACTGGTCATCGCCGATCTTCGATGTGGTCGCTTCGTGCTCGACGATGGCGGTGGGCGTACGTACTTCCATGTAAGGGAAGGTATGCGCGCCGCATTGAGCGCCCATCAACAGCGAGTCGCATTGCGTGTAATTGCGCGCATCCACGGCACTGGGCAGGATTTTGACGAGCCCGCGATAGCTGTTCTGGCCATGACCTGCGGAGATACCCTTCGACACGATCGTACTGCGCGTGTTGCGCCCGATGTGGATCATTTTCGTCCCGGTGTCGGCCTGCTGATAATTGTTCGCCACGGCGACTGAGTAGAACTCCCCGACGGAGTTGTCGCCGGTCAATATGCAGCTCGGATACTTCCAGGTAATGGCCGAGCCGGTCTCCACCTGCGTCCAGCTGATGCGCGAGTTTGCACCGCGGCATTCGCCGCGCTTGGTGACGAAGTTGTAGATTCCGCCACGACCGTTTTCATCGCCGGGGTACCAGTTCTGCACCGTCGAATACTTGATCTGCGCATTCTCCAGCGCGACCAGTTCCACTACCGCGGCATGCAGCTGGTTTTCATCGCGCATGGGTGCAGTACAGCTGCCGCGAAGTAGTTGTCGGTGTAAGGCACGACACTGCCGAGATACTTCTCGACCAGCGCGGGATGGTTGTGCACGGCTTCGGAGAACGAGCAGAAAATGACGCCGGCCTTGCCCAGCCGCTCTTTGAAGGTGGTCGCCACCGAAACACTGTCGAATACCGCATCGACGGCGACGCCGGCGAGACGCGCGCGCTCATGCAGTGGGATACCCAGCTTGTCGTAAGTCTCCAGCAGTTTTGGATCGACTTCTTCCAGGCTCTTGGGCGCATTCGCTTTCGACTTCGGCGCGGAGTAGTACGAGATGCTTTGATAGTCGATCGGCGACACGCGCAAGTGCGCCCAATGGGGTTCCTTCATGGTCAACCAGTGACGGAACGCCTTGAGCCGCCACTCGAGCATGAATGCGGGTTCATTTTTCTTCAGCGAGATCAGGCGCACGACATCTTCATCGAGCCCGGGCGGTACGGTGTCCGATTCGATGTCGGTAATGAAGCCATGCCGGTATTTCTGACCGACGAGGGCTTCCAGAGCGGGATCGTTTTGCGGGTTGCTTGCCATGGTGCTTGATACTGGCGCGGTACTTTAGAATTCTGGCCTCAGGGGGGCTTAGCCGAGCCGGACGCGGTTCATCCGCACCAGGGGTACGGTGGCTGTGGTCACGACGCGTTCCGTTCCCGCCATCTGCGCGAGCGTGACGTCATTCAGGGCGCGCCGGATCGCGCCATTCACGCGCTGCCACGCATGTCCCACGCGACAATCGGATTCCAGGCCACAGTGGCTGTGTTCGCCGCTGCACTCGGTGATCGCCATCGGTCCTTCGAGCGCGTCGAGGATCGCCGCCGCGGTGACTTCATGCGCCGCTCTAGCCAGCTGGTAACCGCCATGGCTGCCGCGCGTCGAGCCCACCAACCCGCTGCGTTGCAGCTTCTTGAGTAACTTGCTGACAGTCGGTAGGGCAATACGCGTGCGTTCAGCAACCTCCGCAGCCGCCAAGGAGCGGTGGGGTTCGGCGGCGAGCAACGCCAGGATGACGGTGCCGTAGTCGGTCAGTTTGCTGATGCGGAGCATAGAGGTGTGAGATGCGGATGAGGACGGCAACTTTCAATATGGGACTATTTTAGTCCCAATGAGGGGGACGTAGCCAAATTTCTCGTAGGCAGAGAGAGACTAAGGAGGACGAAGAGGAAGGGATGAACGATTTTTCTTACGCTGTCCAGTCGACCCGTTGACCGGCTCGCTGCGGCGAGTGCTTACCGATCCTCACTCCTGGAGAGACAATCAGGGAGCCAGGATTGATAATTGCGGGGTTGGCGGCGGCCGTACGGAACGACTCTCCTCGGTGGGTTGTCCGTCTTTACGATGCATGCTTGCCAACAGCCGGGGCATTTCTATCGCGATGGGGCCTCACCGTGATTGGGCCTCCGCGGGTGGGCCAACATAAACAGCGCAGCAGCGGCCTGCGAGGAGGGGGTTTTGCTATCCTACGCGCAATGGTCCGCAATGCGGCCGTACGCTGCGCGTGGCATGGGGCCCGCCGGCGAGCACCAATTCATGAGGTGAAGGACGTATGAATCGTAGTGAACTCGAGACTACCGCCAAGGCGATGGTCGCGAAAGGGAAGGGTATCCTGGCAGCCGACGAATCCAGCGGCACGATCAAGAAGCGCTTTGACAGCATCCGGCTGGAATCGACTGAGGAAGCACGACGTACTTACCGTGAGCTGTTGTTCACGACGCCGGGGGCTGCCGAGTACATCAGCGGTGTCATTCTTTATGACGAGACGCTGCGTCAGAAGACCAAGGACGGCACACCCTTCGCCGACTACCTGAAGAAGCTCGGCATCGTGCCGGGCATCAAGGTGGATGCTGGTGCCAAGGCGCTGCCGGGTTTTCCGAACGAAACGATCACTGAAGGCCTGGACGGTCTGCGCGAGCGGCTGGCCGAGTATTACAAGTTGGGTGCGCGCTTTGCCAAGTGGCGTGCCGTGATCGATATCGGCGATGGGATTCCCTCGCAGTTCGCGATCGATGCCAACGCGCATGCGCTCGCGCGCTATGCCGGGCTGTGCCAGGAAGCGAACATCGTGCCGATCGTCGAGCCGGAAGTGCTGATGGACGGTGCGCACTCCATCGAGCGTTGCGAAGAAGTCACCAGCAACACGCTGGCCGCGGTGTTCGAACAGCTGAATGCACATCGAATCTATCTCGAAGGCATGATCCTGAAGCCGAATATGGTGATCTCGGGCAAGAAGAACACGAATCGCGCCAATGCACAGCAGGTTGCGGAAGCGACGGTTCGCACGCTCAAGCGCTACGTGCCGTCGGCCGTGCCGGGCATTGCGTTCCTGTCCGGTGGCCAAAGTGCCGCGGAAGCGAGCGAACACTTGAGCCTGATGAACAAGCTCGGACCGCTGCCCTGGGCATTGACGTTCTCCTACGGCCGCGCGCTGCAGGATGAAGCGTTGAAGGCATGGGGAGGCAAGGCCGAAGGGTTTGCTGCCGGACAGAAAGCGTTCGCACGCCGCGCACGGCTCAATGGCCTCGCGCAGACCGGCTCCTACACCGCCAAGCAGGAACAGGACGCTGCCTGAACGCTGCGCTTCGCCGGTCACACGGACTTGCGGTCGATCGCAAGTCCGTTGGCTTTTGTCAGCCTGAAATTCCCATTTTTTTGAATACCGTTCCAACCTTGACGCAATGCGCCACGTTGCGGCAGCTATCGACAGAGTGTCATGTCAGCATCTGACCCCTCGGTGACGCCTGTCGCTGCGCGCGCCAGCACCGACAACCTGGTGGAAATCCAGGATGTGCACTATTCAGTCAACGGCCGGGAGATTTTCTCCGGGCTGAACCTGGCGATCCCGCGGGGACGCATCACGGCCATCATGGGGCCCAGCGGCACCGGTAAGACCACACTGATGCGGTTGATCACTGGCCAGATCCGGCCGAGCAGCGGCCGGATCGTGTTCGATGGCCAGGATGTGCCGACCCTCAAGCGGGCCGATCTGTACAAGCTGCGCCTGCGCATGGGCATGCTGTTTCAGAATGGAGCGCTGCTGACGGATCGCAATGTGTTCGAGAACGTAGCGTTCCCGTTGCGTGAACACACGAAGCTGCCCAACTCGCTGATCCGGCACATCGTGCTGACGAAATTGCAGGCGGTCGGCCTGCGCGGGGCAGCCGGCCTGGAACCCGCCGAGCTGTCCGGTGGCATGGCGCGGCGTGTGGCATTGGCCCGCGCGATGGCGACCGACCCGGAACTGCTGATTTACGACGAGCCGTTCACCGGACTCGATCCGATTTCCATGGGGATGATCGTGCGACTGGTGCGCCAGATGAACTACGCGCTCGGCATTACCAGCATCGTGGTTTCGCACGATGTCGAAGAGCTGTCGATTCTCGCCGACATGAGCTACATCATTGCCGGCGGCAAGGTGGCTGCGGCGGGCAGTTTTGTCGATCTCAAGGATCACCAGTCCGAGATCGTGAACCAGTTCATGAATGGTCTCGCGGACGGTCCGGTGGCGTTTCACTATCCGGCCCCCGATTATTTCGAACAGTTGCTGTCGAGAACCGTATGAGCCAGGTCGCCGAACTGGCCAGTAATCTACGCGAGTTCGTGCGCATGGTCGGCGCTGTCGTGCTGTTCCTGCTGCGCATGCTGGGCCAGATACCGCGACTGATCGCGCGCCCGCGGCTGGTGGTCGAACAGATCTACAACACCGGTGCGTTGTCGCTGGTGATCGTCATGATCTGCGGCATGTTCATCGGCATGGTGATAGGTCTGCAGTTCTACGACATTCTGGCGCGTTTCGGATCGGAAGATGCGATCGGCGTGGGCGCCGCTCTCGGTCTGCTGAAAGAACTCGGGCCCGTGGTGACGGCGCTGCTGTTTGCGGGCCGCGCCGGAACGGCGGTGGCCTCCGAAATCGGCTTGATGCGGGCGACGGACCAGTTGTCGGCCATGGAAATCATGGCGGTGGATCCGATTATGCGTGTCGCAGCGCCGCGCTTTCTGGGCGGTATCATTGCGATGCCGCTGCTGGTGGCGATCTTCATTGCCATCGGTCTGTTCGGCGTGCAACTCGTCGCCGTGCAACAGCTGGGCGTGGAAAGCAACTCGTTCTGGTCGCAGATGCGTGCCGCGGTGGGTGTCGATGATGTGGTCGACGGCATCGTCAAGAGCTTCGTCTTCGGCGTTGCCTGCAGCCTGGTGGCGGTCCACGAAGGATTCACCGCCATTCCGACCGCAGAAGGCGTAGGCCGGGCAACTACGCGTACGGTTGTGATTTCTGCCGTGCTCACTCTGATATTGGATTACATGCTCACTGCGGTGATGCTCTGAGGTCTGGCTATGCGTTCTACACGCAGTATAGAAATTTCCACCGGCATGTTCGTCCTGCTGGGATTTGCGGCATTGTTTTTTCTGGTGACGCAGATCACCAACCGTGAACTTTCCGTCGACGGCAGCAGTTACACGGTTGAAGCCCGCTTCGAGAATATCGGTAGCCTCAAGGTGGGAGCAGCAGTGTCGATGGCCGGTGTGACGATCGGACGCGTCGACTCGATCAAGTTCGATCAGACGGTGTACAAAGCCGTCGTCGGCCTGAAGATCAACTCTGCTTATAACCGCATACCGAGCGACAGCGACGCCAGCATCATGACGGCGGGGTTGCTGGGTGCGCAGTACATCGGTATCACGGCCGGGGGGGGCGAGGAATACCTCAAAGAGGGTGATCAGGTAACGCTCGTACAGGACGCGCTGGTGCTTGAGAACCTGATCAATCAGCTGGCCGCGAGCTTCAGCGGGCGCAAAGACGAGCCCAAAGATGCAGCGGCGAACGGCAACACCGAGGAATCGAAATAATGAAGCACAGCATGTACCACCGCAGAACGGCTTGGGTGAGCGGCCTGGCGGCGATAGTTGGTTTGGCCATATGCAGCCTGAGCGTCGCCGCGGATGAAATTGCGTCGGCAGCGCAGATGAGTCCGCATGCGCTCGTCACCCAGGTCGCCGAACAGACACTGAAGGATCTCGATGCGCATCGCGCCGAATACCAGAAGAATCCGGACAAGGTTCGGCAGCTGGTCGACAAGAACATGCTGCCGTATTTCGATACGGCTTATGCCGCCCAGCTGGTACTCGGCAAGAACTGGCGTACGGCGACGCCGGAGCAGCGCAAGCGGTTTATCGAAGGATTCTATCAATCCATGCTGCAGAATTACGGCCAGGCAGTCCTTGAGTTCACGCCCGATCGGCTGAAGATTCTGCCGTTCCAGGGCAAGCCTGAAGATACGACTGCCACCGTGCGCAGCGAAATCAGACGCGACAATGGCACGCGGGTGCCGGTCAATTACACGCTGCGCAAGACACCCGAAGGCTGGAAGGCGTACGACGTGACGATCGAAGGCATTTCCTACGTGAAGTCGTTCCGCACCGACTTCGGTTCGGAAATTCAGCAGCGTGGGTTGGATGCCGTGATCGAGCGCCTGGAATCGCAGGTGGCCAGCGGCAGCATCGGCAAGCCCGCCGCCCCTGCGACCCAGCCTGCTGCCAAGTCGTGACCCGAGCCGCATTGCGAGCACTGGGCGCTGGCCGCTTCAGCGTTAGCGGCAGTCTCGATGCCGTCAGCGTGATCGATATCTTCGAGGCGAGCGAGAAGCAGTTTGCGGGCGCCTCGCAGATCGAGATCGAACTGGGTGGCGTAACCGACGCCGATAGTTCCGGCCTGGCGCTGCTGCTGGAATGGTTGCGCCTGGCGCGCATTCACAATCAGTCCATCCGCTTTCGGGATCTGCCGCCGCAGATCAGCGCGCTCGCGCGTATCAGCGAAGTGGAGGACCTGTTCGGTGTCGGCGACGAGACGGCGCCTGGGCCGGCGTCCGGCGGTGCGGCGGCCTGATCGCAACGTCAGCCGCGCGATCATCGCTATTCGCCGTCGGTGGTTATTTCGCCGGCTCGGCCGTGGCGGGCTCCGCGGCGTCGGTTGGTTCGCCGGCGGCCTCATCCTCCGGCGGTTCCTCTTCCAGCGTCTCTGGTGGCGGATTGCCATCATAAATCTGGAATTCGCGCCGCTGAATCCACGAGTCCCGCGTGAAGGCATACGGATCGTAGGTGCGCTGCAGCGTCGGCTCCAGCGACAACAGCTCGGCTCGCGAATGCACCATATCCAGTGCGCGTAGCCCCCATTGGGATTCCCACGGTTGCTCTATATAAGTCAGCGGCGCAAGAAAATAATCCACTACCCGCGAGGGCGCATCGCGCAGCGAAGAGGGACCGAATAACGGCAGATTGAGGAAGGGGCCCGAACCCAAGCCCCAGACGGCGAGCGTCTGGCCGAAATCTTCATCGTTCGCCTCCAGACCCATGCGCGTCGCGACGTCGAGCAAGCCGCCGATGCCAAGCGTCGAGTTCACCAAGAAACGTCCTGTATCGCGCACTCCCAGGCCGAGTTTGCCCTGCAGGAACTGGTTCACTGCAGTGATGGGGTAAGAGAGGTTGCCGAAGAAGTTGCCGACGCCGGCGCGAAACCAGCGCGGTGTGATCTTCGTGTAACCCTTGGCAACCGGTTTAAGCGCTGCGCGGTCCAGAGTGTCATTGAACTTGTAGACGCCCCGATTGACGTTCACCCAAGGGTCGTCGGTGCGGGTGCGTCCGGGTGCCGTTGCACAACCGGTGGCGAGCAATGCAATAACAAGTAAGCCAGTCAGCCGGGTTGGTGCAGCAATACGATGCAGCAGAGGGTTCATCATGCGCGAAACGGACCTCGGTGTTGTCGGTCGGCAGTGTCGGCGCGGCTGACGGCGCCGTACCTGCCAAGGACGAAGGATGGCGAGTGTATCAATTCAAACGCTGCGGACGTTGCGGACTCGACGCCCGCCGCATGCCGCGTTTGGGCATGGCTTCCTGCACTTCTTCAAGACGTGCCTGGAAACGCGCCCGTTGCACGCTGTTCAACTTAGGCACGGCCAGCGCCAGCTGCAGTTGATTCACTGCCAGCGGCAGATCACCGCTCATCAGATGATACTCGGACATGTAGTAGTACGAGTCCGCCACATCGCCGGCGGCATTGGCCGCCAACGCGGTGAGACGCGCCTGTTCCGGCGTGGGTGCGACGACATTGAAGAGGTCGAGCAGGATTCCGTGCGCCCGCTTCGCATCGCCAACCTGCATCAGCGACTCGGCGTACCGCACCGTGACCGCGACGTTGCGGGGAAACAGGTCGCGTGCGCGCTGCAGGGTAGTGAGCGATGCTTTGCTTTGTCCCGCCTGCAATTGCGCCTGACCGAGTGCGGTGTGGTACTGCGTGATCGTTGGATCGGCATCGCGCAGCTTCTGGAATGTCTTGACGGCCTGGTCCGCCTGGCCTGCCATCATCATGGCCAGCGCCTGTCCGTAGATCTGCGCCGAACTCGCATCAGGTTCATTTTGAATCACTGCCGCGTAGTACTGGCGCGGATCGACGCCGGCAGGTGTCGACAGCACCCGCAGGCGCTCGCGGGTCAGGGCATAGCCCATGCTATCCGGACCGGGATGGATATCGAGCTGCATGGCGCGCTCTTTGGTCTCTGCGATACGGGTGCTGGTGACCGGATGCGAGCGCAGCATCTCGGGAATGTTCATTTCGCTGCTGCCTGCACGACGGCTCATCGTTTCGAAAAACGTCGGCATGCCGCCCGGGTCGAAGCCCGAGCGAGCGAGAATGCCCAGACCGACGCGATCGGCTTCGGTTTCGTTCGCACGAGTGAAACTGATCTGCTGCTGGATCGCCAGGCTCTGCGCCGCCGCCATGCCCGCCATGGCCGCATCGCCGCCACCGGCCGCGGCTCCGACTAGGATGGCTGCGAGCATCGCGGCTGTGGATACCAGACTGGAGCGGCTCTGCTCGGCGAGACTGCGTGCGATATGCCGCTGCGTGACGTGGGCGATTTCATGAGCCAGCACGCCCGCCAGCTCGCTTTCATTCTTGGTTTCCAGCAGCAGTCCCGAATTCACGCCAATGAAGCCTCCGGGCAGGGCGAAGGCGTTGATCGTGTTGTCGCGTACGGTAAAAAAGGTGAAGCGCTGCGTGCCGTCGTGGGCCTGACTGGACAATTTGCTGCCCACGCTCTGGACATACTCCGTGACTTCGGGGTCCTCGAGAATCTGATCCGAATCGCGCAGCCCGCGCACGATCATGCGTCCGATCTGGCGCTCGTCTTCGAGCGTCAGCATGGCCTGCGCCGGGCTGCCGATGTCCGGCAGATCGTCCGGATCATTGCTGC
>JAIBJL010000541.1 GCA_020029545.1 Gammaproteobacteria bacterium | reverse complement strand
ACGGTGAAAAAGAAGGGGCCGCCCGTGGCGCGCGATCGTCGGTAGCGCATCAGATCCGAATGTTGGGCTTCATTTCATTCAGCCCAACCTACGCGTGCTCCTTTCACGGGACTTTAACCCGCTGGAAATACCGCCGATCACGGCGAACAGCCTGACCCCTTTTGCCAGTTAGGTGCGTGGTCGCGGTGTTTGATTAGCACCCCCTCCCTGCGCGACTCTTCTCCTTCCTACGCCGGCAAGAGCAAGAAGGCCGGCGCTGAATAGAATGGCCGTCGTAGGCTCGGGAACACTCACGACGGCGTACACACCTTGTGTGCCAGCGAACTGAACGATTTGCGCATTGAAGTTGGTGCCGAGGTCGAGAATTGATTGCCCATTTCCGCTCCCGAGAGCCGTAATTCCAAAAAAGATTGGGTGTGAACTGGTGATCGCGACGTTGTTGATTCCGTTGTAGCCTGCGGAGACAAACGCGAGGCCGTAGTGATTCAAGAACGCGCTCCATCCCGCGGCTTCACCAGCGGCCGATGGGCCGACACCTCCCGCCAGATACACGCTGCCTCCGCCGTCGACATAGCTGATTAGGGAAGTGTTGTTGAGGAACCCAACTGTCGGAAAGTCCTGTGCGACAAATAGAGCGTCGAAAGCTGAAAACGGGGTCGCATAGTTCGATGTGACTGTTACGGAGAAGCCTGCGTTGGTCAATGCAGCAAGTACGCCCGGTGCAAAGTTGCGAGTCCCATCCCCGGGGTTCGATTCGAACAGCAAGAGGTTCTTTGTCGTGCTCCCGGTAGTTAGGAAGTCCGCGACATTGACCGCGAAGGTGTCCTCTTGACCGCCAGCAACAAAGCTCGCCAAGGTATTGATGTCATGGCTGACGACAATCGCGTTCGCATGCGCGCCTCCGGATGTGCCGCCGAAGATCGATAGGGCTAGACATAGTCCAAGCGCCATCTGACGCAGCTTGCTTCGTTGGCAGGGCTGGTTGGACGAAGCGCCTTCCGCTCTTCCCTGTTGATTTGAGTCACAGACCATTCTCATATCGTTCTCCAGTACTGGTGGTGCCGGAACCTGGAAAAACGCTTGCCTCGTCCGGCTGAGAGGCAAGCACGTAAACATTGTTATCGGGAGACAGTTCCGCCGGTCAACACCGACGCCCGCTCCCTAAAACGGTGCCGTTGGTTGCGTGGAAACCCGCATGCCTACTGGATTTCCGGCTTGTATACGGTCTGTTCATCCAGTACTAAAAGGTCGTGAAATGCGGCACGCCACCGTTGAAGTCGGTGAAAGTGCTCGATCAGCTACGCGAGCGCATTCGCTATTTGCACGACAGCATACGCACGGGGGAGGTTTATGTCCATTGGGTTCGGGCGTTCATTCGTTTCCACGGCTTGCGCCACCCAGCAACCCTGGGCGGCCCCGAGGTCGAGGCGTTCCTCTCCTGGCTGGCCAACGCCCGCAGCGTCGCGGCCTCGACGCACAGGCAGGCGCTGTCGGCCTTGCTGTTCTTCTACCGCAAGGTTCTTGGCACCGACTTGCCGTGGATGACGGAGATCGGCGTGCCCCGCACCAAGCGGCGACTGCCGGTGGTCTTGTCGCTCGAGGAGGTGGCTCGCATCCTGTGCCTGCTCGAAGGCGAGCACCGCCTGTTCGCCCAGTCGCGCTACGGCACCGGCATGCGGATCAACGAGCGGCTGCAGCGTCGCGTCAAGGACATCGATTTCGGCCGCGGCACGATCATCGTGCGCGAAGGCGAGGGCGGGAAGGACCGGGCGTTGATGCTGCCGCAGCGGCTGGTGCCGGGGCTTCGCGAGCAGTCGGCCCGGGCGCGCGCGTTGCGGCAGGCGGATCAGGCGGCCGGCCGCGGCGGTGTGGCCATGCCCGATGCGCTCGATCGCAAGTATCCGCGTGCCGGCGCATCCTGGACGTGGTTCTGGGTGTTCCCCCAGGATGCGCATTCGACGGATCCACGTTCCGGTGTCGTACGCCGTCATCACATGTACGACCAGACGTTCCAGCGAGCCTTCAAACGCGCCCTGGAACATGCGGGCATTGCCAAGCTGGCGACACCACACAGTTTGCGGCATTCGTTCGCAACGGCAGTGTTGCAGGCCGGCTACGACATCCGGACCGTCCAGGAACTGCTTGGCCATGCGGATGTCGCGACCACCATGATCTACACCCACGTGTTGAAGGTCGGCGGTGGCGGGGTGCGCAGTCCGATGGACTCGCTGCCCGAGATCGGATTCCGCCGGGGCGCCGCCGGCTCAAATTCGAGTGCGCCGGCAGGGCGATTGCGATCAATGTCGGCCTCGGAGCAGATGCCCGACTGACCGCCGATGGCCGGGGGCTGACTGGCCAAGCCGGAATGGGAGGTCGCCGGCGACGACCGCATTGCAGAGCAGAACGGCGCTTCGTCAGAGCGGGTTCGGTCGATGTTCGCCGAGCGTCTTTTCCAACCGATGGGATCGATTCCGATCGCTAACGCCGCAGCCCCGCGAGCAACCCGCTTAGTCCTTCAGCCAGACGCTGCAAGGCGTCCGGCTCGGGCAGCGGCAGTTTCAGATAGCGCTCGCCGGTGGCCGAATCGGTGTGCACCCAGCGCGAATCGCCGTCGCTGCCCTGCGCGGCAAGCTGCGCCACCAGTCGCAGGCCGGCGTCGATCAGCGGCGCCCAGGGGTCGGCCGGCGACGCCTGCTCCGCCGTGGGGCCGGATTCGGCGCCCGCAGCGGAAGCTGCTGGCGGCGCAGCGTCGACCGGCTCTTCGGCTGCCGCGGCCGGTTCGGCCGCGCCCATCGCGCCCGCCACCTGTTCGACGCTTTGCATGAACTTGGACAGCCGTGTCCCCTGCATGAACACCGCGCTCTCGCCGCCGTCGAGCACGCCGGCGAACAGCGATTTCTTGAAAGCCAGCACCGACAGCATGCCTTCCTCGATGCTGCCCTGGGCAACCAGATTCACCACCTGCACGCCGCGCCGCTGGCCCATGCGATAGACCCGCCCGATGCGCTGCTCCAGCACCGCCGGATTC
>JAIBJL010000022.1 GCA_020029545.1 Gammaproteobacteria bacterium | reverse complement strand
CGGGCAGAATCTTCTCCGAAAACCCCCCGCCCGGCACCTGGCGGATGTGCAGCTCGACCTCGTCGCTTTTGTGCGGTGCATTTGCCATCGAATAGTTGCGGCTATCGCCGTCCGGCATCATGACACGCAAATACTGACCTGCGGCGAAGACGGCGCGCTGACCGATCGGCAAGCGCAACCGGATCACCGCGACATCGGCGATGGGCCGCGAAACCTGCCAGACCTTTGCATTGAATACCTTGCGCGCGATGGGAGCCGCTTCCCGAATCCACGTCGGTGCGATTTCGACATCGGTATGCGGACGCGCCTGACACAGCAGAACGCCCTCCGCCGGACCGCGCCGTCCGCCTTGCCCCCGCACCGTCACTTCGCCCGAGATCAGCTGGCCCTCGCACGTCGAACACACACCCTTCCTGCAGGAATAGGGGATCGCGTAGCCGGCACGCTCGGCTGCATCGAGGATCGTCTCATCGGCGGCGCAGCCGAACGAAATGGTCGACGCTGCAATCGACACCGTGACGCTCATCGCGGGCCACCCTCGCACGCGGCGGGACTCTGCTGTTGCCGAAACACTGCCATCCGGCCGTTGGGGATCAAGGTCGCGATCATCACAGCGGAAATCCCAGCAGCGTATCGACTTGATTGCTGTCGAGCACCACGATGCGGCGGACCAGTTTGGGATCGTCGCCCACCACACGGTAGCGATCGATATACCGGCCCGTTGCAAACAGATCGGTCGGACCTTCGCGCGTGATCCTGGCCACCATGAACGAGGTTTCGGACTCGACCTCGTCGCCCGCTACCTCGCGGATATACGGCTGCCCCAGCAGGTGCCGATAGGAATGGCGCTCGTAGATATTGGCCTGCGACAGCGACAGGATGCGATCGCGCAGCATGTTCTTGCTGTCCATCCACATCAGTCCCGCCTCGAGATGCTGCTTGTAATTGTCGGCGGTCGTGATCTGGTAGAAGCAGTCATCGACAAAGAAGTCCGGCCAGGCGGCGCAATCGCCGTCGTCGATCTCGCGCACATAGCGGGCCTGTGCCAGGCTGATCAGCGAGAGGAGCTCGCTGTGCGGACGGTCCTTCGTCATAGCCCCATCCTCTGGCGATACTCGGTCCAGAAACCGCGGATGGCGGCCTCGGTGATGCGATCGTCGGTGCTGTCGATGGCATGTCCGCCCATCGCCAGTACCGCGCGCTCCTCCGGCGATTCTCTGGTGCCGCGTTGTACGAAGCCACCGATGCAGCCGTCCTCCATCGAGACGTAACCCCCCGGGCCGACCAGGTTTGACTGCTTCAGGCGCATCTTGCGCTGTTCGGCCGTATCGCTTTCGAAGCCGATATAGGTCCATTTCAGATGCATGCTGTCGATACCGCGCGGCAAGATCGTGCGCACGGCGATCGCATTCTGAATCTGTTGCAGGACGAAATTCGGAAACACGGACAGGATCTGCAAGGTGATGTCGTCCCCGAATTCCTTGAAGCTGCCAAGCAAGGACATGTCGGCCAGCGTCAGGTCCGACTGCGAGCGGATGTTCTGCTCGGAATAGATACTCTTGGCCTTGGCCGCTTCGGCTTGCCGATCGATCGCGGAGTAGCTGACATGGCAGCCGCCGTTCTCGCTGACGATGATGCCACCCTTCTGCGACAGCCGGTTGAGCTCGAAGGTCGTGAAGAACGTGTGCAGAATGCTGGCGTGGTAGCTGTCTTTGGTATTCTCGACGTAGAGCTTCCAGTTGTTCGGCAGGACCTGCGTGAAGCGGCCGAGAACCACCGGCTTGCGCCCCTCCATGACACGGCGGATGCGCTCGACGACCGCCGCCCCCATGTAGGTCTCGATATCTTCCACCTCGTCATCGAAGCTGCCGAACACCAGGCCGTACAGCGTCGTGATGCGCATTTTCTTCGGACCCTGCTGCGACATGCAGAAGTCCGCCGCAATGCCGCCGCGGCCGCCAATTCCGTCCTTGAACGCCACGGCCACCAGATCGCCCTGCAGGTTGTGGCGCCAGGCGTGATAAACGCAAGTGAAGTCCTTGACGTTGCCGCGATCCTCCAGGGCCAGCAACGAGCCGCGATGCGCACAGCGGTTTTCGAAGCCGTAGAGTTGGCCGTCTTGGTCGCGCGTCACGATGACCGGCTTTTCGCCGACGTGCACGGCGACGAAATCGCCCGGTGCTGGCAACTCCGCTTCCAGACAGAGAAAATTCCAGGTCGGCCCCTCGAACAGCGTGCGCTTCTCCCGAGCGTAGAGGTCCTCGCGCTGGAATACCCAATACGGTACACGCCACGCGCCGTCCTGCTTGGACCAGGCGGGCAGATCGGCAGGGACGTGCGTCAGGTCATCCATTTTACGTACGTAAAGTCAGTTATTTTGAGATCGGTGGTTGTTCGCTATGCGAACAGCGGTCGCTGTGTGTTACAGAGCTTTCTGTTTACAGAGTGGAGTTTTCGATGTCAAGCTTTGTCTGGGAGATGAGTGATGTGCATGCCGAGAAGTTGTCGAGAGCACTGTCGTCCCGCGCGCCTCGTCATCCCTTCGCCCGTTTCACTTCAGTCTCCTCTGCTGGCCTTTGCGATCTGAACGATAAATCTAACCGTTGACAAAGTGCCGTGACAACGCCCCCGAGATCGCTCCGCGAAGAGTTGGCCACGTTCGGACGAAACACTGCTCAACTGCTCAGGCAAGAGTAGCCCGTTGCATCTCTTAAAGTCCGGGCGTGCCGGTGGGTACGCTCTGGATATGCCCGTCGCAATAGCAGGCTTGTCGCGCTGTAATGGTTGGAGTTCCTCCGTTTACCTTCGCTTGATCACTGTGACGTTCTTCATGGGCACTTCCATCATGGCACTCATCGTTCATTTCGTGCCCATCCTGTCGGCTCGCGGCGTGGACATGGTGCAGGCGGCGGGAATCGCCTCACTCGTCGGTATCGCTGCAATCGTGGGCCGGCTTACCACCGGTTTTTTGCTGGACAGATTCGCGCATCGCTGGTGGGTTCTGTCGCTTTTCTGATGCCGGTAATCAGTTGCGTGTTGCTACTGGTCGGCGGTGACCATGTCTCGTTGCAATCTCTTGCGGCGATTTTTGTCGGATTGGCATTGGGTGCCGAAGTGGATGTCATGGCCTACATCACCACCAAGTATTTCCGTCTGCACGATTTCGGCGCCTTGTTCGGCGGGCAGGTCACGGCTATTGCCGTAGGGGCCGCCATCGGCCCCTTGGGCGCTGCGGTGATTTTCGATCGTTATGGCAGCTACGCGCCCTTCCTCGGGTTCGCCATTGTTGCCATGCTGATAAGCAGTGCAGCGCTGGCAAGTTTGCCGCGGCCGCCGGCCCAAGCGTAAACGTTCCCTGCGGCGGCTGACGTCGCAACAGGCTGGACGCAGCAAATCCAATACCTGGCTCATGCGCGGCGATGTTTGATGAGCGGTCTAACTTGCCCCCGACCACATGGTAAGGAGGTCGCTGCGTTCTGTACGCAGGGCTGCGTCCTTGAGCTACTCCAAAATGGAGTTCTGATGGTCCCGCTGCCAGCTGTATTGCAGATTAAGAGAAATGAGGTGTAGCATCGTAAAAAAGTGCGGTAAGTGCTCAACACTATGACGTCGGGGAGATCGAAGACGCTGCGCAAGAATCTTGGGCTTCCGCCGCCCAATAAGCTGCGCACGCGCAAGGCAGCATCCGATGCTGGAATCCGCGATAGGCCTTCGGCCGACGCTGGCGCAGCCGGCGAAAAAGCTGCTTCGTTGGTGCAGTCGATCAAGACGGTCATTGAGCAGGAGATCATTCTTGGCCAGCTGAAGCCGGGCGACGACCTCAATTCAGTGGCGCTGTCCCGCCGCCTCGCTACCAGCCGGGCATCCGTTCGCGAGGCACTGCTGGGTTTGGCGAACGAAGGAATGGTCAAGATCGAGCAGGGCAAGCGCCCCCGTGTGAGCTTGCTGACGGCGGAGCATGTTCGTGAAGTCTATGCTGTCCGGACTCATCTTCTGGCGCTTGCCGCCGACCTGTTGGTGCAGAGGATCACCGATGAGGATCTCGCCGCGCTGTCCGTCGTCAAGGACGATATCGTTGCAGCCATCCGATCGCGAGATTCGGCGCGGCTCGCGCTGGCCGGTGCGCGCATGGCAGACGAAATCGCGCGACGCAGCGGTAACACGATCCTCGAAGGCTTGGTCAAGTCTTTACGTCCGCAACAAGCACGCATACTCAACTATGCGACCGCCACATTCCCCGCGGATGACGCGATGATCAACGATAACCTCCGTCTGCTACGCGCCTTCGCGGAACGCGACGCCGGCCTGGTGAAGGCGTTGGTCCATTCGATGACCATGGATACGGTCAAGCGCTTCGAAGCGGCGGAGAAAAAATCCACCGCGCTGCGTACCCGCGAGAAGCCAGCGGAGCCGGCGGAGATGACGGTTGGACATAGGGACCGGTGGATCGTCGATCCTGATCGTGGCCCAAATTCAATCGAGCCGGCGACGAAATGCAGGTCTGTCTGACGACGCGATATTTCGGCTCGACAAATTCGGTCCTGTTTGGTGGGCAACCCAGAATCCACAACTCAGCATCACAACTCAGCATCACAACTCAGCATCACAACTCAGGATCAATTGCCAATCCGGATTGGCCCCGTTTAAACCAATACATCAGGGGGAGCCGAGCAATGCGCAATTGCAATCATGTATCAATCGTCGGGAGTTCCGCGGTCTGCATGGCGACCCTGCTTGCCTGTATGCCGGTATGCGCGCAGCAGGCAAATTCTGCCAGCGACGAACGATCCTCTGGTCAAAGCGGGAGTTTGCTCGAAGAGGTTGTCGTTACCGCACGTGCGCGCTCGGAGACGCTCATCAGCGTGCCGGTGTCCGTCAGCGCGATCAGCACCGAACAGGTGGAGCGCTATCGGGCCGACGATCTGACCAAGATCGGCGAACTCGTTCCCAGCGTCGTGGTGGGCGCGTATAAGGCCGCCGGCGGCGGATCGATCGCTATCCGAGGCATCAGTTCTCCGGCCAACACAACCGGTTTCGAGCAAGCGGTGTCCGTCGCGGTTGATGGCGTGCAGACCAGCAACGGCCGTGTCGCCCAACTCGGCTTTTTCGATGTGGCACAGGTTGAAGTGCTGGAAGGCCCTCAGGCGCTGTTTTTCGGCAAGAACAGTCCGGCGGGCGTGATCTCGATAAAGACCGCGATGCCGACGACCGAACTGCAGGTGCGCCTGCAGCAGAGTTATGAATTCGTGGCAGACGAGACGACGACGGAAGCTGCGATTTCCGGTCCGGTGACCGATCAGTTGGGTGCGCGCCTTGCCTTTCGGTATAGGCATGCGGAGGGATGGCTCTACAACGATGCGCGTGAGCGGCCCAACCCGTTCTACACGCCGACGGCGCCCGCTGGCGTCGCCACGCTTCCAGGCGCTGACCGCCGTCTCGGCGATGAAGACTATCAGGGACGTCTGACCCTGCAATTCGAACCGGCCAGCAATCTTTCAGCTGTGTTCAAACTTTTCGGCTTTCGGAGCACCGACGCGGGATGGGGCCTGGCGAACCAGGTGATCGGCTGCCCCGGCGCCAATCCGGTAACGGATGGGATGGTGGATACGGCCGCCGAATGCAGCCCGGACAATCATCTGGCCAGTTCGAATCTTCCTGCGGCGGTCTCGCAGGCCTTCCCGCGCGGCAATGACAGTGGCCAGTCCTATGGCCGCTTGACGGCCTGGATCGGGTCGCTCGCGCTGAGCGCCGATCTGGGGAATGTCAGCCTATCTTCGTTGACCGGCTACAATTCCATCGATGGAGAATCGCAATTCGGGTTCGATCAGAGCGCGTTTTCGCAGCTCGCGGTCATCGAGGAGCCGCGCATTCACGAATTCAGTCAGGAGCTGCGGCTGAACACAGACTTCGAATCGCCGCTCAATGCTGTGCTTGGCGCCTATTATCAGCGGACCACGGCCGATCAGTATAACGATATCAAGCTTCGCGATAATCTCTTCAATCCGACAACAGGTCGCTTCGATATCGTAGAACTGGCGGGTAGGCAGACGGGGCGAACTTATTCTTTATTTAGTCAGCTCACTTACGATGTGACGGATCAAATTGAGCTGGCTGGCGGCGCGCGATGGACCCAGGAAGAGAAGCGC
The DNA here is from genome assembly GCA_020029545.1 of Gammaproteobacteria bacterium. GTDB lineage: Bacteria > Pseudomonadota > Gammaproteobacteria > Steroidobacterales > Steroidobacteraceae > Steroidobacter. The sequence continues at coordinate 15,082 of JAIBJL010000022.1, read as the reverse complement.
GCCAAAGTGCACAATATCTATGGCGTTGGCACGTCCAACACCTTGAATACCCGCTTCCCCGGTTCCGACACGATAGGCGAACTCCAGGGCCATTTCAAAGACGACAACTGGTCACCGGAGGCAACGTTGACCTGGCGTCCATCGCGCGATCAGACCGTCTATGTCGCCTACAAAACCGGATATAAATCGGGGGGCTTCACTCTTTCGCCGCTTCAGACCAGCTATACCATTGGTGATCTGGACTTCGGTCCCGAAAAGGTACGCGGCTTCGAAATGGGAGCCAAGGGACTGTTCGCCGACCGACGACTACGGTTGGCACTGACGGCCTTTGACTATGAGTTCCGCGGCGAGCAGGTTTCGATATATGACCCGCCCAATCTTCGTTTTGTCATCGCCAATGCGGGCAAGGTGAAGCAGCGCGGAGTTTCTGGCAATGCCGCCTTCCAGGTGACGCCTGCCGCTGAACTTCACAGCGCCTTTTCCTACGCGCATAACCGCTACGAGGATTTCGTCGGCGCTTGCTATTCCTATCTTTTCCCGACGGGAGCGACGCCCGCCAATGGGCCGCCCCCTGCCAACTGCTCCTATGTTCCGGGCGCCGGCCTGTCTTTGCAGCAGACCTATGACGGCAGGGCTCCAGCGCGTTCTCCCGACCTCACGGCAAATGGCGGCGCGGTCTTCGGCGTTCCCATCGGCTCCGGCCTGAAACTGGAGTTGACCGGCGACGCCTTCTATTCGGATGGCTACTATGTCACGGACAATCTGAACCCGACTTCTTACCAAAGCAGTTTCTGGCGCTTTAACGCCAGCCTTAGTCTGAAAAGAGAAGACGGCAAGTGGGACGTCTCCCTGATCGGCCGCAATCTCACGAACGAGTATTATCTGCTGTTCGGGGCGGATCGACTCGGCGGCGCAACGGTCCCGGGCCAGCCGTCCGACACGCGAGCAACGGTCGCCCGAGGTCGCGAGCTCGCCATCCGGCTGCAGGCCAATTTCTGATCCGCTGCTCAGGAGCAAGATTGATGTCTATGCCGAAGATCGATGATGCCAATGGTGTGCGAGTGCTCGTGACCGGTGCGACCGGCTATGTCGCGGGCTGGTTGATCAAACGGCTGCTCGACGCCGGCGCTGTTGTTAATGCAACAGTCCGCGATCCGTCGAACACCGCCAAGATTGCCCATCTGCAGGCCATGGCCGATGAATCTCCCGGTTCCATCGCGTTTTTCAAGGCGGATCTGCTCCAACCCGGCAGCCACGATCGCGCGATGCAGGGCTGCAAGATAGTGTTCCACACGGCTTCGCCTTTCCTGCTGGAACAGGAGGTGAAGTCGCCGCAGCAGGATCTCGTCGAGCCGGCGGTGAAGGGCACCACTGATGTGCTCGAGTCCGCGAACCGCACGCCCAGCGTCGAACGCGTGGTGTTGACGAGTTCGGGCGCCGCGATTGCCGGCGGCCCCGCGGATTTTGCGGCGGCGCCCGGTGGCGTGCTGACCGAAGAGTGCTGGAACACCGTCTCGTCGCTCGAGCGCGGCCCCTACCTCTATTCCAAGACGCTCGCCGAGCGAACCGCCTGGCAGATCGCCAACGCGCAAAAACGTTGGCGGCTGGTGGTCATCAATCCCGGTCTGGTGCTGGGACCGGGCACGGCCGACGTGCAAACCTCGGCGTCGTTCGGTCACATTCGCGCATTGAGCGACGGAACCTATCTCGACAAAGGCGTGCCGCCCATCGCCCTCACCATGGTCGATGTCCGCGATGTCGCGGAGGCGCATTTCCGTGCGGGGTTTATCAAGGAAGCCGAAGGTCGGCACATTGTCGCCGCGGAGATGATGCCCCTCGGCCAACTCGCCGACATGCTGCGCGAGGCCTTTGGCGATGGCTGGGCCTTTGCGAAGAACGTTCCGCTACCCGCTGGAATACCGCGCGCGAGGTCCTCCAACGCCAAGTCCAAGACGGCGCTCGGCATGGACTATCGTCCGATCAAACCTGCGCTCATTGCGATGTTCTCGCAGCTCGTCGATACCGGTGTGCTCAAGAAGCCCTGACTGGCGTGGACAGGGGGATGCTGGGTTTTCGCATGCGGTCTGCTCAGGACGCGGGTGGCGGGGTCGCGGCGAACTGGGTAGCGCCTTCCGGGTAAGTCACCCAGTTCTGTGCAGAACGGCACCAGATGTTGATCGTGGGCTTCACCCAGGAAGTGTCGTCCAGGGTGCCTGCCTTCAGCCAATCAACTTGCGGCATGGCGACGACATCTGAAAACAAGGGAGAGCCGCAGGTTGAGCAGAAGTGCCTGAAGACCGGCAGGCCACTTGAGCCTTTGTCCTCGAAGATGGACGTCTTGCCGGTGAATTGAAGCGTTCCCTTCGGCAGGCCGACGTTCACCGAGAAGGCCGAGCCAGACTGCTTCTGGCAGTGGGTGCAGTGGCAAGCCGCCACCATGACGGGCGCGGCGTTGCAGGTGTACTTGATCTTGCCGCAGAGACAGCCACCAGAAATTTGCGCCATGTGAACTCCTGCCCGGCTTGTTGTATCGGTTGTGTCGCTGGTATTTCAGCGCATGCAGTACTGAGCTGCAAGACTCCGCGGTACATTGGCCGATAACAACACGGCTCACGCAATCGTGGCGAAAGCCCGCGAGTTCATTAGCAGTCCGAACTTGCGAGCGTCTCAAACTCTCTCAGTTCGAGGCGCTGCGTGCGATTGTCCAACCAAGCTCCGCTAGCGGTGCCGCCTTCGCCCCCACTTGAATCGCATCCGCGCTGCTTGCTTGCCCATTTTGCGCACGGCGCCACACACCTTGCAGGATGGCCGCGCCGCGGAACAGGCTGTATGCCAGGTAAAAATTCCAGTTGGGAAGCGCGCTCCGGCCGGTGCGGGCGCAATAGAGCTTTATATAGTCGGCCTCTTCGGGAATGCCGAGTGCCCCGCGATCCAGATCGCCAAAACCGCGAAACAGGTCGGCCCCGATGCGCCACACCATGGCGTGGTAGGCAAAGTCCGCCAGTGGATCGCCGATGGTGGACAGCTCCCAGTCGAGAAGTGCGACGACCCGAGGCTCGCTCGCATGAAAGATCATGTTGTCGAGCCGCAGATCGCCATGAAAGATTCGCGACGGCTGGTCCGGCGGCAAGTGCTTAGGCAGCCAGGCGATCAGTTCTTCCATGGCGGCGATGCGCTGTCCTTCGCTGGCGCGATATTGCCGAGTCCAGAGCGCGACCTGCCGCTCCAGGAAATTCTCGCCGCGCCCGTAGTGTTCCAAGCCCACCGCCGCGGGATCGACTGCATGAAGACTGGCCACCGTGGCATTCATGCTGTCGAAAATGGCGCTGCGCTCCGCGGCGGAAAGCCCCGGCAGCCGTTGGTCGTAGAAGATGCGCCCGGGCACGAAATCCATCACATAGAAGGCCGCGCCGAGCAGCGTGGTGTCGTCGCAAAATGCTCGCACGCGAGGCACGGGCACGCCGCTGCCGTGCAAAGCGCGCAACACTTGAAATTCACGCTCGATGGCATGAGCCTTGGGCAGCAATGGGCCCAACGGCTTGCGCCGCAGAACATAGTCGCCGGATGCGCTCCGCAACTTGTAAGTCGGATTCGACTGGCCGAAGCCGAACTTCTCTAATCTGCCCGGCCCGCGATAGTCCGGAATCTGCGCGGTCAGCCAGGCGTCGACGCTGCCCGGCAGCGCCTGCGTCGCGTCTTCGTTTCCCACCACTCATCTCCTCCAGCACAGCGAACGAGAACATGCTGGACATCTTAGCGCGGTACGGTACAGCCCGACCGGCGCGCAGGATCGAGCTTTTTTGCAGACCGGGCGTAGCAGCCTAGAATGCTCCCCATATGCAATCGGCTGAAATCGGCGAATCGTGGCAAACGGGGGGCAGATGATCATCAGTGGTAGCGAAAGAAGTGCCGAACTGGCGGCGCGGCTGACGGCTTTCATGGCCGAACATGTCTATCCCAACGAACGGGACTGTTATCTCGAAGCCGAGCGGCTGGGTCCGTGGGCCGTCTATCCCACGGTCGAGAAACTGAAGCCGATCGCCCGCGCAGCCGGCCTGTGGAATTTGTTCCTGCCCGCCAAGGAAGTAGCGACGGGACTGTCCAATGTCGACTATGCGCCGCTGTGCGAGATCATGGGACGCAGTTTGTTCGCGCCCGAAATATTCAATTGTTCCGCGCCCGACACCGGCAACATGGAGACCCTGCTGCGTTATGGCACCGACGCGCAGCAAGAACGCTGGCTCAAGCCGCTCCTGGCAGGGGAGATCCGTTCCTCATTCGCGATGACCGAACCCGAAATGGCGTCCTCGGACGCGACCAATATCGGCAGTTCCATCGTTCGCGACGGCGCGTCCTATGTGCTGAACGGGCGCAAGTGGTACACGACCGGCGCGACCGATCCGCGCTGTAAGATCATCATCTTCATGGGCAAGAGCGACCCCGAGGGCGCCGATCCCTACCGCCGCCAGTCCATGATCCTGGTGCCGAAAGATACGCCGGGCGTGACGGTGATCCGGGCGCTGCCCGTGCTCGGTTTCTACGGCGTGCCGGACCGTGCCGCCGAAGTGCTGTTCGACAATGTGCGGGTGCCCGCGGACCACATGCTGCTCGGGGAGGGCAGGGGCTTTGAAGTCGCCCAGGGGCGGTTGGGTCCGGGCCGCATTCATCATTGCATGCGACTGATCGGTCTGTCCGAACGCGTGCTCGAGCGGATGTGCCGCCGCGCCGAGCAACGTGCGCCTTTCGGCAGGCTGCTGTCCGAGCAGACGTTGACACTGCAACGTATTGCCGAGGCGCGCATCATGATCGAGCAGGCGCGGCTGCTGACCATGAAGGCCGCATGGATGATGGACACCGTGGGCAACAAGGCCGCCCGGCAGGAAATCGCGATGATCAAGGTGGCCGCGCCGCGGATGGCGCAGACCATCATTGATTGGGCGATCCAGCTCTTCGGTGGCGGCGGCACCAGCAACGATCACATGTTGACCGCCGCGTTCGCCACCGCGCGGCTCTTGCGCCTGGCGGACGGCCCGGACGAGGTGCATTGCAATCAGATCGGCAAGCTGGAGATCAGGCGTCACCGCGGCGATCCTGCGGGCACCGGCGGATCGAGCGCCGTGCTGTCGATCGCTGAAGCTGAGCGAATGTCGTACGGCGGCCTTTGGCCGAAGCCCACGGACTTCGGCGCATGACCGGCCGCGTGGCCGGAAAAAAGGCGCTGGTGACCGGCGCCGCGCAGGGCTTGGGCGCGGCGGCTGCCTGGTACCTGGCACGAGAGGGCGCGCGCGTGCTGCTCAGCGACCTGAACGAGGCGGGCGCTGCACAGATCGCTGCCGCGATCAACAGTGAGCTGGGTCCGGGAACGGCGGCGGCAATTCGCCACGACGTTACCAGCGAAGCTGACTGGATCGCGACCATCGAATATGCTCGTGTCACGCTCGGCGGCCTGTCCATATTGGTCAACAATGCCGGCATCGTGCTCACCGGATCGATCGAGGATCTCACTCTCGAACAATGGCGGCGGGGTATGGCAGTGAATGTGGACAGCGTGTTCCTCGGCACCAGGCACGCGCTGCCGTTGATGCGCGAAAACCAGCCCGGCTCGATCGTCAATCTTTCATCCATCGCCGGTCTGATCGCCTCCCACAATTTCGCCAATTACAACGCCAGCAAGGCGGCTGTTTGGTTGCTCACCAAGTCCATTGCGTTGCATTGTGCGAAACAGGGATGGGACATCAGATGCAATTCCATCCACCCAGCCTTCATCAAGACATCCATCCTGCAGGATCTGGTCGGCGACCGTGACGAGGCTACGGTGATGGCCAAGCTTGCGCGGCAGGTTCCGCTGGGTCGCTTAGGTGAGTCGGCCGACGTCGCTCATGCGATCGTCTACTTGGCCTCTGATGAGAGCCGCTTCATGACCGGTGCAGAGTTGAAGCTCGATGGTGGCATCTCGGCCATGTGAGCATACTGCCCGGCTCGCGACTGGGCGATATATTGAACAACCGTACAATTCATGGCAAGTTGCCCCGCTGGCAGGCAAACAGCGCAGATCGGCCGCACGCACCGCCTAAGAACACCGCGCAAGTTGGGGGAAGATTTATGAGCATTGCAATGGCAGAAAATTGGAGACTCCGCCATGGCCAGGCATGAGTTCACCAAGGGGTTGCACGATCTCGGTAACGGGTGTTTCGCCTATCTGCAACCGGATGGCGGCTGGGGCTGGTCCAATGCCGGCTTGGTCGTTTCGCGGGGTCAGAATTTGCTGGTGGATACGCTGACCGATGTGCCGCTGACGCGCGACATGCTCGGCGAGATGAAGAGAAAGGTGCCCGCGGCCGCCAAGATCGACACGGTGGTCATCACCCACGCCAATCCCGATCACTATCTGGGCAATGAACTGGTCGCCGACAGCACCATCCTGGCCACCACCACCACCAAGACGGCGATCGAGAAAGCCAATCCCGCCACCTTCGAGATACTGGAGCGGGATTGGGAAAAAATGGGGAACGCCGGCTGGTTCTTTCACGAGGCCATGGGCGGCAGGTTCCATTTCAAGGACATCCACATCGTCCCGCCGAACCAGGGCTTCGAGCGGGAAAAGACGCTGCAGGTCGGCGACAAGTCGGTCATCGTCAAGGACCTGGGGCCGGCGCACACCGACAGCGATGTGATCGTGTACGTGCCCGACGACAAGGTGATCTACACAGGCGACCTGCTGTTCAACCAGGGACATCCGGTGATCTGGTCGGGGCCGTTCAGCAACTGGATCGCAGCCTGCGATTACATCCTGGGCCTGGACGTGGAAGTCATCGTTCCCGGCCACGGTCCGCTCGCCGACAAGGCGGCGGTGCGGGCATTCCGCCACTACTTCGTCTATCTGCACGCCGAGGCCAGAAAGCGCTTCGACGCCGGCATGAACTATTACGAAGCCGCCAAGGACATCCAGATGGACGCGTTCAAAGACTGGATCGATGGCGAGCGGGTGGTCGCCAACGTCTTCACCGCTTACAAGGAATTCGATCCGCATCATGGGATGAAAATCGATCCCAAGCTGGGGGCGGAAGCGGAGAACCTGCTGGGCTTGATGGGTAAGTGGGTGAAGGATTGCGGCTGGGGCCGCAATCACTGAGATGCCGCCAAGCCCGTGTAAGAACTGCGGCTATGTCGAACTGATCGGCGTTTGGAGATAATCGCAACCGGACCATCGCGGCCGTGCTGTCTCCGACATTGCAGGGCCGCCGCGAGAGGGCGCTCAAGCCGCCCTTTCTTGGTGGTCCGCGATCATCTCCCCCTAACTTGGAAGTGCGGCTCAAGATGACTGTGGATGCAAACGAACGCCCGATGTGGGCTCCCTCTGCCGATTTGATCGCGAGTGCCAACGTCACGGCGTTCACTCAATGGGTCAACTCGCGTCACGGCCTCTCGCTCGGCTCTTACCAGCAGCTGTGGCAATGGTCGGTGGAAGACATCGATCGCTTCTGGCGGGCGATCTGGGATTTCTTCAAGCTGGAGCCGAAATCCGCAGCGCCGGCGTTGGCCCATGCCACCATGCCAGGTGCAGAGTGGTTTCCCGGCCGAACCCTGAATTACGCAGAGCAGGTTCTGCAGCGGGCTCCTGCAGTCGGGCCGGCAATCCTCTATTACGATCAGACGCTGAACGAAAGCAGTCTGTCGCGCGAAGAGTTGCGAACCGCGGTCGTCCGATTGGCGGACTCCATGCGGCGGGCGGGAGTTGCCGCCGGCGATCGCGTCGTGGCCTGTCTGCCCAACTGCCCCGAAGCCATCATCGCCCTGCTGGCGACGACAAGCATCGGTGCAATCTGGTCGGTAGTCAGTCCCGAAACCGGCGCCGAAGGCATGCTGGCGCGGTTTGCACAACTTCAGCCGCGCTTGTTGTTCACTATCGACGGCTATCGCTTCAAAGGCGCCACCATCGACCGGCGTGGCGAGATAGCGAAGTTAATTGCCGGCTTGCCGACGCTCGAACAAGTGGTCGTGTGGCCGGTGGGCGGGTTGGAGCCGCTGCGCTCGCTCACCGTACGGACGACGTTGTGGACTGAATTCACTGGCGGGGATGGGCAAAGCCCGCGACCGGAGGCATTCGAATTCGCCCGCGTGCCTTTTCAGCACCCGCTGTGGATATTGTTCTCGTCGGGCACGACCGGCTTGCCCAAGGCCATGGTGCACAGTCATGGCGGCGCGCTGCTGGAACACCTCAAGTGTGTGACGCTGCATCTGGATCTGCGGCCGGGCGATCGGCTGTTCTTCTACACCATCACCGGCTGGATGGTTTGGAACATTCTGGCCGCCGCGCTGCTCGCGGAAGCTGCCTGCGTCTTGTACGCCGAGCACCCTGCTGAACCGACCATAGGCCAACTCTGGCGGATCGCGGAAAAGAGCCAGGCCACGATGTTCGGCGGCAGCCCGAGCTACGTGAAGATGCTCATGCAGGCGGGTTATCGCCCAGGCCAGGAGCACGACTTGTCGGCCTTGCGGTCCATCCTGTTGAGCGGCTCGCCGGCTTCCCCCGAGTGCATGCGCTGGTTCCCCGACGCCGTGAAGCCCGACTTGTGGGTGCAGTCGTCTTGCGGCGGAACCGACGTGTGCACCAGCTTTGTGGGGGGCGTGCCGACGTTGCCGGTCTACGCCGGTGAGATCCAGGCGCGCTGGCTGGGTGTCGACGCGGCAGCCCTCGACGATAACGGCAACGTCGTAGTCGGCGACGTCGGCGAACTGGTGATCCGGCAGCCCATGCCCTCGATGCCAGTGATGTTCTGGAACGATGCCGGCAACAAGCGTTATCGCGAAACCTATTTCGAAACCTATCCGGGCTTGTGGCGGCAAGGCGATTTCGTGCTGTTCAACAACCGCGGCGGCGCTCACGTGCTCGGACGTTCCGATGCCACGCTCAATCGGCACGGCGTACGTATCGGCACGGCGGAAATTTATCGGGCGCTCGAAGAGTTGCCGGAAATTGCCGATGCCTTGGTGGTCAATGTGGATTTGTCCGGCGGTGATTTCTGGATGCCGCTCCTGGTGCGGCTGGCGCAAGGGGCAGTTCTTGATGCGGCGCTGGATGGGCGCATTCGGCAGCACCTCAAAAAGTCGCTTTCGCCGCGGCACGTACCGGATAATGTCATTGCCGTTCCGGGCATCCCGTACACTAAGACCGGCAAGCGCTTGGAAGTGCCGCTGCGTCGCATTCTGGCCGGAACACCCATCGAGAAGGCAGTGGCCAGGGAGGCGGCCGAGGATTTCTCCCTGCTTGCTACCGTGATCGGCATCGTACGGGAAAGGATGCCAGCAAACGGCAGCCCCTCCGCGGCTGGGTAAAAGCATCACGGCACTCTCGATTTCTCTTAGAGCAACCATGGTCATCGATCAACGCGATCTCGCTTTCCTGTTCAAATGGCTTCACCTGTCGGAATTGCTTGGCCGCGAACGTTTCGCGGGTTGCTCGGAAAGCGACGTGTTGGCGGTGCTGGAGACCGCGGTGCGCATTTCCGAGAAGGAACTGGCCACGCATCTGCGTGCCTCGGACCTGAACGAACCGAGGCTGGACGCCGACGGCAATGTCTTCGTCTTGGAAGAGGTCGCAAAGGCGGTGCGCTTGATCGCGGATGCCGGATTATTCAGCACTGTCTTCGACTCAGAGCACGGCGGCTTGCAACTACCGCATCTGGTCCATAGCGCGGCCAGTGGTGTGCTGATGAGCGGCAATTTGGCCACGGCATCCTTCCCGTTGCTCACGGTCGCCAACGCCCGTCTCTTGTGCACTTACGGCAACGCCGCGCAGCAGGTGGCTTTCGCCCAGCCGCAGGTTGCAGGCACGACCATGGGCACGATGTGTTTGTCCGAGCCGCATGCCGGCTCATCGTTGGGCGATATCAGGACTCGCGCCGTCGCCGAGGGAGACGACGAACTCGGGCAGCGCTTTCGTCTGAGCGGGAACAAGATGTGGATTTCCGCCGGCGATCACGATGTCACCGAAAATATTATCCATCTCGTGCTGGCGAAGGTCCCGGACGAGCGCGGCGAACTGCCCGCCGGCACCCGCGGCATTACGCTCTTCGTGGTGCCCAAGATCCTGCCCAACGGTCAGCGCAACGATGTCACCGTCGTCGGCCTGAACCACAAGATGGGTTATCGCGGCCTGCCCAATACGGCGCTGAACTTTGGCGAAGGCAAATACCAGCCTGACGGCAAGGCGGGTGCCGTGGGTTGGCGCGTGGGCGAGATCGGCCAAGGTCTCCCGCAAATGTTTCAGATGATGAACGAAGCGCGGATCTCGGTGGGGCTGGCCGCCGCCATGCTCGCCTGCCGCGGCTATCAGATGTCGCTCGACTATGCCCGCGAGCGGCGGCAAGGACGGCGCGTCCCCGGCGGTGCGGGTCCGCAAGTGCCGATCATCGAACACGCCGACGTGCGTCGCATGTTGCTCGCTCAAAAAGCGTTCTCGCAGGGCGCGCTTGGACTGGTGCTGTTCTCGGCTCGACTGCTCGATGATGAAAATACGGCGCCCACTGCTGCGCAGCGCACGCGAGCGGCGCAGAGGCTGGCGTTGCTGACACCGGTGACCAAGACCTGGCCGTCGGAATGGGCGCAACTGTCGCTGCATTTTGCGCTACAGATCCATGGCGGCGCCGGTTACACACGCGATTTCGAGGTCGAGCAGCTCTATCGCGACAACCGGCTCAATCCCATTCATGAAGGCACGACGGGAATCCAGGGCCTCGACCTGTTGGGTCGCAAGATTCGCCGCGACGGCGGCAATGCGTTCGCTGCGCTGGCGACCGACATCAGGTCCGCCATCCATGCAGCGAAAGAGCGTTCGATTCTGCGAGACACCGCGCGGCTGCTGGACGAAGCGCTTGTCGCGATCGAGCGCACGGTCAAGGTCCTGCTCGCAGAGTCCGACGAGCAGCGTGCCCTGGCCCACGCGACACCGTTCCTGTTTGCCTTCGGGCATCTGGTGGTCGGTTGGCTCTGGCTCGACCAGGCTACGTCGGCAGCCGCCATGCGCGAAGCAGGTGAGGACGACTTCCCGCAGCCCTTCCTGGACGGGCGCATCACGGCCTGCCGTTTCTTTGCCGAAACCGAACTGCCCAAGGTAGCCGTGTGGCTGCGCCCCATCGAGGACGGCTCGACGCTGGTTCATTCCATACCGACCGAACAATTCTGAAGAGAGAAACAGATGACACTAGCCGGAAAGACCCTGTTCATCACGGGCGGTAGTCGAGGCATCGGGCTGGCCATTGCCTTGCGGGCGGCGCGCGATGGCGCCAACGTGGTGATTGCCGCGAAAACCACCGAACCGCATCCCAAGCTCGCAGGCACGATCCATACGGCGGCGCAAGCCATCGTGGACGCGGGCGGCAAGGCGCTTGCGTTGCAGCTCGATGTGCGCGATGCCGACGCCGTCGAACGGGCGGTGGCGCAGGCCGCGCAGCATTTCGGCGGCATCGACATCTGCGTGAACAACGCGTCGGCCATCAACCTGTCGCGTTCGGAGCAGATCGAGATCAAGCGCTTCGACCTGATCCAGCAGATCAACATGCGCGGCACTTTTCTGGTGTCGCGCGCCTGCGTGCCCTACTTGCGCAAGAGCAGCAACGCGCACGTGCTGTCGCTGTCGCCGCCGCTGACGATGCGGGCAGACTGGTTCGCGCAGCACTTGCCTTACACCCTCAGCAAGTACGGCATGTCGATGGTCATGTTCGGCATGGCCGAAGAGTTTCGCCAGGAAGGCATCGCGTTCAATGCGCTGTGGCCGAAGACGACGATCGCCACTGCGGCGATCGAGTTCGCGCTCGGCGGAGAAGCGATCATGCGGCGCTCGCGCCGCCCGGAGATCATGGCGGACGCAGCTTATGCCATCTTCCGGCGTGACGCGCGCAAGTACACCGGCAACTTCGTGCTGGACGAGCAGATCCTGCGCGAAGCAGGGCAACAGGATTTCTCCATGTACCGCTTCGATCCCAATGAGGATCTCGAAATCGATATTTTCGTGAGCCCCGATTCTCCAGCCACCTGAGTCCTAGGCGGTGGCATGGGCGCCGCGAGTCTGTTTGAAATCTATTCCAGGAAGTAGTCAATGGAAGCCGTAACGTTTGAGATGGCGGCGCCGCACGTCGCCCTGGTGACCATCCAGCGGCCGGAGGCTCGTAACTCGGTGAATGGAGCCGTCGCGACCGGATTGGATCGCCTGGTGAAAGTCATCGAAGCGGACCCGGACATCTGGGCCGCGATTCTGACCGGCGCCGGTGGCGTGGCGTTCTGCGCTGGCGCCGACCTCAAGGTGGTGTCCGCCGGCCGCATGGACGAGCTCTATACGCCCGATGGCGCATTCGCCGGCTTCGTGAAGCATCCGCGGCAGAAGCTCTGGATCGCGGCAGTCGAGGGCTTCGCGATGGCGGGTGGCTGCGAGATCGCGCTGGCATGCGATCTCATCGTCGCCGCCGAGCAATCGGTATTCGCGCTGCCGGAAGTCAGCCGCGGGCTGATTGCGGCCGCCGGAGGAGTCTACCGGTTGGTTCGCGCGCTGCCCCGTGCCATCGCACTCGAACTGCTCGCGACGGGCGACCGTCTGCCGGCGCGACGCGCTGCCGAGTTCGGTCTCATCAACCGGGTCGCGCCCCAGGGGCAAGCGGTTGCCGAAGCGATAGCGCTCGCCACACGTGTGTGTGCGAACGCGCCGATCGCGGTCCGTGAAAGCCTGCAGGTCGCGCGCCAGGCCTTCGATCTCGACGACGATGCGCTGTTCGCGTTGGGTCTGGCTGCGCAGGAGCGGGTCATGAAAACCGAGGATTTCGCCGAAGGGCCGCGGGCTTTCATCGAGAAGCGGCCGGCTGTCTGGAAAGGTCGTTAAGGTCATCGACCTGGAAAGGTCGTTAAAGTAAACGACGCGAGACGCGAGGTATGAATATGAAGAGACGCGAGGTATGAACATGAAGATCGGAGTAGTGGGCGCGGGCCTGATGGGCGCGGAGATCGCGCTGGTATTTGCTTTGGCCGGCCACGACGTGTTGTTGAACGATCGCGACCAGGCCAGTCTCGACAGAGCACTCGCCCGGCTGCGCGGCGTTCTTGAGAAAGGCGTTGGCCGCGGCTTATATACGGCCGATCAAGTCGAGCCGGCGCTGGCGCGCATTCGTCCTGCGCTGGACCTGAAGGCTTTTGCCGATCGTGAGCTGGTCACCGAAGCGGTGTTCGAGGCGTTGGACATCAAAGCCCCGGTGCTGCAGTCGCTGGCGGCAATCACCGCGCCGGCCTGCATCATCGCTTCCAACACGTCGACCATCCCGATTTCCACGCTTGCCGCGCATGTTCCGCCGGAGCGGCGCGGAAAGTTTCTGGGCACACACTACTTCTCGCCGGTGTCGCGTATGAAACTGGTGGAGGTCATTCCTGGGTTCGACACGCACGAGGCCACCGTGACGCAGGTCCTGCAGATCATGCAGGAAATCGGCAAGACGCCGATCCGCGTGAAGGACGTCGCCGGCTTCGCGGTCAACCGCATGCTGCACGTGTTCATGATCGAAGCGGTGAAGCTCGTCGAGGAAGGCGTCGCCACGCCGGAAGACCTGGACACGGCGTGCCGGCTTGGCTTGGGCCATCCCATCGGTCCCTTCGCTTTGATGGATGCAGTGACCTCCAGCTTGTGTGTGCAGGCGCAGGAGATCATGCAGGAGGCGTATGGCGAACGTTTCCGTCCGCCGGCGCTGCTCAAGCAGCGTGTTCGCGCGGGCTACGTCGGCGGCAAAGGCAAGCCTGGCTGGTACAAGTTGCCAGGTAAGTAACGCAGGTTCGGCGCTACCGCGATCCGTTACGGGTCGCGGTGGCCTCACGCCTGGCATCGTATCTCGCCAGCGTTTTTTTCAGCGACCGCATTGCGGTTTCTCCCAGGTCCTGGCGCATTTCCGCTTCGGCGCGTGCCAGCGCGGTTTTGAAAGCGTTCAGCCAGGCCAGCCCTGCGTCGGTAAAGAGCACGATCTTGGCCCGGGCGTCCAGCGGGTCGGGCATGCGACGGACCAGGCCTATGGACTCGCATTCGGCGACGATCTCACTCATGGCCTGCTTGGTCATGGCGGCCCGCCGCGCCAGTTCGGTCGTGCGGGTGCCGCTGCGATCGAGATTGCGGGTGAGATGCAGATGGGCAAGCCGCACTTCACTGTGGCCTTGCGCCGCGAGCAGCTCGAACACCCGTTCCTCGAAGTGCGTCAGCGCGCAGTTCATCAAGCGGCCGATATTGGAATGACGCCATTCCTCGTCGCCCGGAGAATCATCTGCGTGGGGTAGCATGAATCGAGGATACCGATAATTCCGCCAGCGAGATATAGTCAGGTTACTTGACCGTATTGACACAAGGCTTCTAAGATCCGGCCCCGTGAACAGTCATTACCCTGGAAATGCGATCTTGATCGTCGGCGGCGGCCCGTTCGGGCTGATCCTGTCGATCGAACTGTCCCGGCGCGGCATTCCCTCCATGGTGGTGGATGCCAAGGCGCGCACCGCGGTGAATCCGCAGGCGAACGCCACCCAGGCGCGCACCATGGAGCACTATCGCCGGCTGGGATTCGCGAACGAGATCCGGGCGCTGGGGCTGCCGAAGGACTACCCCACCGACATCGCTTATTTCACCCGCTACTCGAAGAGGGAACTCGCCCGCTTTCAACTGCCCTCGTCGGCGCGCGCGGCTGAGATCGTCCGCAACATGGGCGGCTCGTGGAGCGCAGCCGAACTGCCGCACCGGGTATCGCAGAAATTCGTCGAAGAAGTATTGCGTCGGCACGCCGAGGCGAGTCCGCTGGCTTCCATCAACTATGGTTGGCGGCTCAACGAATTCACCCAGCACGAAGGCGCCGTGCAGGCGACCATCGAGAACGTCGCGAGTGGCGAGATCCGCACTGTCGAGACGCCGTTCCTCGTCGGTGCCGACGGCGCGCGCAGCACCGTGCGTCGCGCGCTCGGCATTCGCTATGCGGGAGAAACGGGCGTGCAGCGCGATTTCTTCGGCGGCAAGATGGTTGCGCTCTATATTCGCGCGCCGGATTTCTATCGAGTCATGCCGCATGCGCGC